>JAZNHY010000260.1:0-2198 GCA_045577235.1 Lachnospiraceae bacterium | reverse complement strand
CGGTTTCTGTGTCAGTGTACTGAGCGAAGAAAGCAATGCCGTTCATTATCCGAAAAGTTTCCTCGTCCTGGATAATTCCGATATTAATTCCATGCTGGATATCATCTATGAAGAACGCGATCTGTCTCTGCGGGATAAGACCTATTCTGCTGCCAGAGATATGATCGAGATCAAAAAGACATTCACGGAGCCAAATTATCATCATGATCTGATCTATCAATCAGCGGAGATCCTGAAAGATAAATATCTGAAAGCAACCGAGACCGATGACATCATCTTTTACGGCTATCTGTATCAGCAGAAGAAATGTTTTGGACTGGATTACAATGATCTGATCATGTTCACGCTCCATATTTTTGAGGAAAATGAGGAGATCCGGCTGAAATGGCAGAAGCGCCTGGCATATATCATGATCGATGAATTTCAGGATATCGATGATCTGCAATATAAGCTGATGCAGGTGCTTTGTCAGTATCATAAGAATCTGTTCGTAGTTGGCGATCCGGATCAGACAATTTATACCTGGAGAGGGGCCAGAGTCGCCTATCTTCTGGACTTTGCAAAGACCTATCCATCTGCACAGACCATTATGATGATGGACAATTACCGCTCGACGCCGGAAATTCTTAGTGCTGCGAATTCTCTGATCTCCAAAAACAAACATCGGATCGAAAAAGAGCTGATCCCGGTTTGGGACCATGGAGACAAGGTCTTGTACCATCATGCGAAGAATTCCAGAGAAGAAGCGGAATGGATCCATACAAAGATCCGGGAGCTGGAAGAAGCAGGGACACAGCTGGGAGATATCTGTATTTTATGCCGGGCACATTATCTGACCGCACCGTTGGAACAGGTGTTTATTGAGAAAAAGCTGCCTTACCGTATTTACAGCGGAGTGCAGTTCTTTGAAAGGGCAGAGATCAAAACGGCGCTGAGTTATCTGCGAATGCTGGCCTACCAGGATGATTTAAGTTTTCTTCGGATCGTCAATAATCCAAAGCGCAATATCGGCAAGAGCCGTGTTGCCTTCCTAAAGAGCAAAGCAGAGGCAGAGGGGCAGACTTTATACCGCACTCTGCAGAAATATCATGATGATGAAAACCTGAAAGGGACTCAGGCAGATGGATTCATTGCGCTGATCGAAGAAATGATCACCCTGAAAGATCAGCTGACGGTATCAGAGCTTTTGACCAAAATCCTGGATAAAAGCGGCTACGAACGGATGCTCAGGACCAAAGGAGACCAGGAGCGGCTGGATAATCTGGCGGAGCTGAAACAGTTGATATATGATTTTGAAGCAACTTGTGGAGAAGAAGCGGATCTGATGTATTTTCTGGATCACATCGCACTTTATACAAATGCGGATGAACCGGCAGCAGCGGATAAAGTTAAGATCATGACGATCCATGCGGCTAAGGGTCTGGAATTCCCATATGTTTTTCTCTGCGGAATGAACGAAGGGGTCTTCCCATCCAAAAAGGTGAAAAATCTGACAGCCATGGAAGAGGAACGCCGTCTGGCCTTTGTCGCCTTTACCCGTGCACAGAAAGGTTTGTTCTTAAGTGATGCGGAAGGTGTTGCTGGCGCAGGGTTCCGTTTCCCGTCCCGCTTTGTGCTGGAAATAGAGGAAGGTATTCTGGAATATGATGTGCCATTGGAAGAAGACCTTCTTGCAGACGCAAAGGCCAATATCCTGTGTACAGAACGCCTTTTGACAGAAGATGATGTGGAAAAAGCAATTCCGGCCGGGACCAGAGTCTTACATAAAGTATTTGGGGAAGGCACGGTGCTGGGTTACGATGACCTTCTGGATGGAAACGAAGTCATGTTTGATAAACTGGATACTCCAAGGACGGTCAGCGCCGCGAAGCTGACCGTGTTGTAAGTGAAATATAGAAAAAGTGCTTTTTGAAAGAGCAGGCAGCTTTTCACAGCGCCTGCTCACATTATTATAATACTTTATCATAGAGATAAAACCTAGAACAATCCGGCGAGATATGTTATTTTTACGATATGGTTTATGACGAGATCGTACAATTTTTAGGACAGCAGAACTTTGCGCTGACCAATGTATCCGGCGCAAACTTCAAAGTGTTGGCAAACCAGGCAGAGGGGGAGCCGATTTTCTGCGTGCCGATGAGAAATGGCGACGGACAGTATATTTCCGAATCATTGCTGGAGAATCTTTGTTTTGAAGT
>JAZNHY010000259.1:0-2876 GCA_045577235.1 Lachnospiraceae bacterium | reverse complement strand
GCTCCCCTTGATCGCTAACAGTATGAAGACGAAGATTGCCAGCGGTGCGCCGAATCCGAAGATGTAGCGGATTGCCTTAAAGACTTCCGCGCCTGCACCGCGCAGGAAACCGGCCAACAGGCCGAATCCCACGCCCAGGATAATGGCGATAATGGTGTTAGTCAGTGCTGCAAGTAATGTATAGAAGACGCCGCTCGCCAGGAGCGCGTAAATGTCGCGGCCCATTCGATCGGTCCCGAGGACGTGGCCGCCCTGGCCCGGTGCGAGAAGTGCGCCGTTGATATCCATTTCCTCCGGTGCGTAGGAGGATGTGAACGCCATGAGGATGGCGGCCGCCACGACCAGCGCCGCGCAGATGATGCCGATGATCAGCAGCACCTTGCCGGATTTGTTTTGTTTGATTTGTTCAGCGGTCAATGGCTGCATGCCGGCTGCGGCTTTTGTTTTGTCGCGCGCGCCGAAGACCTGCTCGGTCGGATCGCCGCCTGCTGCCAGCGACGCGATAATATCGTTGATCAGTTTCAGCAGTAGAGTCAGGATCATCAGGGCCAGCAAACCTGCGAAAAGCCCTCGGAAGTCCATATTCATGATGGTTCGCTGGGTCAGATAGCCCAGTCCCGGAACCATGAAGAGCCACTCCACGATCACCTCGAACAGCACGATGATGACGATGTGGTCAGCAATCCACGCTGCCACGGCTCCGATGCCTCCCGCGAAGGTGGTCCGATGTCCGTTGCTGACTGCGGCGTTCATAAGGAAGCCGGCCAGCGGCAGGATCAGCGTCAGCATCGGCAGGATCATCCCGATCATGTCGTTGCTGCGCATCGGGAGAAGCCCGGTCTGCACTGCAAATGCTTCAATTAATATATAGCCCAGAGACATCGGCGCGAAGGCGCGCAGGATCACAGAAATTATTCGGACGACGTTTTTGCCCGTGTGGCCTTTGGCCAGTCCGGCCAGCATGCCGATGATGAATGACACGATGAGTGCTGCGATCAGTATGAACGCGGTGGCACCGATTCCACTCAGGATTCTTGATGTGCTGCTCGTCGGACCAATGTATGGATACGCTGCTCTCAGAAGGAACGCGCTTGCAACTGCGATGACCAGCGCGATGCCAAAGAACAGCAGCCTCTTGAGGATGTACTTGCCGCGCCCATCACGAGGTGTGGCCGCCTTGCTGGCTGCCTGTGCTCTCGCGGCGGTAGCTGCTGCATAGGCCGCTGCCGCATCTGGCGGAGCCTGCGTGCTTGCCGCCTGGCTGTGTGGCGCTTGCGTGCTTGCCGCTCCACCTGCCTGCCATGACTGCTGCGCTGCGCTAGTCTGTCTCGGCTGCTGCGCTGCACCAGTCTGTCTTGGCTGCTGCGCTGCGCCTTGTGATATCCCCACGTCTTCCGGCTTGATGCCAACATCAAACGGCGGCTCGACTATAGGCGGGTCAATCTGCAGATCGATCTTCGATGTTTGCTGCGATGTCTGTGTGTTAGTTGCCTGCGCTGTTTGCAGTGTTGGTCGCGGCTGCATCGGCTGCGTTTGCAGCGTCGGTTGCGATTCGTTCGGCAGCTCAAGCTTGATTTGCGATTGCGCCGGTTGCTGCTGAACCGGCTTCTCCGCAGGCTTTGGCTGCGGCGCAGTGGTTAATTCCGGTTTCGGTTTCACTTCAAGCCTCGCGCCGCAGTTCGTACAGAACCTCGAACCTTCTTCTATCTTTGCTCCACAATTGCTGCAGTACATCATCGTCCCCCTTTAGCCCTAAGCTGCCTTTATAGATAAAGGCCCCATAAAATCTCAAGTTATTTGTAATTATTATATCATGTTCTAAATGGGTAGTGGATTTTTTCATTCAGCATTTTCTTTCGATAAATCATTATGGTCCAATTATCACTTTTTCTTTATTTGGACCCAAACGAAACACGTTCATCTTTGGTCCAACTATCACTTTTCTTTATTTGGACCCAATTGAAAGACATTGATAATTGGTCCATTTCATCTTTTTCTCCATCTGGACCCAATTAAGTGGTTCTTTTGTTTGGTCCATTTATCCCTTTTTTTAATATGGACCAAATTATGCTTTTTTTAAATATGGTCCACTTCATCATTTTCCTGTACGGACCAACTGAAGGTGCCTTCTTATATGGTCCAAACCATCCTTTTTCTTATTTTGGACCCAATCCCTCTCCCACAACATAAAAAAGCGCCTCGGGGAAGGCGCCTTTTTATTGGTCTATTAATTGTATAATAAAAAAGGGAGGTGAGAATTTCAGTGAGTTTCACTTAATTTCTGTCTGTATGATACTGCCCGTCTGTGAACTAAAAATGTTTGAATTGTGAACTATTTGTGTCCTAGGCAGATGCCTCCCTGTCGATGCACCGCTTTAGTATTCCACTTCCTGATACAATGCGATGCTCTTCTCTTCGGCCATGACGCCCAGCTTCGGCACCAGGGTCCGGAAATGCTCGGATGCGTTATGCTTGTCAATAGCATCCTGGTCTTTCCAGATCTCGATCATGGCAAACGCGCGAGGATTGTTGATGTCCTGATTTAATGTATAAGTGATGTTCCCCTCCTCGGCGGCAGAGCGCTCCACCAGCTCTCTTGCGCCTTCTTTGTAGGCTTCTTCCATTCCTTCTTTGACAACAGTTCTAGCGACGATCTTAATCATTTCTTCCTCCTTCTGCGTTGTGCGCAAGTGCTTCGCCACGCAGCTCGCGATGTCCTTCACCTCGCAGCTCGCGATGACTTTCGCCGTGCGGATCTACTCCTTACGCATAAACATCAACCCCAGTGTGTTCGGGCCGCAATGCGAGGTGACGGTGGATCCTGCGGTGGTATCCAGAACCTCCTCCACATCCGGCACAAGTTCTTTCACACGAGC
>JAZNHY010000258.1:0-4582 GCA_045577235.1 Lachnospiraceae bacterium | reverse complement strand
TGCCTGCCTCAACAAAAATATGGATCCTGTCCTCAATCTTGCCGCAGGAATGAATGACACAATAGCGTCCTTTGCTGTGGATATGTCCTACAAAGTCTTTCATATATGGAAGGAAATAATCTCTTGCGACCTGATCCGAGAAGAACGGTGCCTTCTGAGCGCCCCAGTCATCATGAACCGTAAATCCATCGATACCCGGGAAGTATTCACAGATCTTATCCACCAGCTTGTTGCCCATGGTGGTCATCTCTCCGAACAGATCATGCACAGCATCTTCCTGCTCTGAATCTACCAGTGCCATAGCAGCATTTTCAAAATCCATCAGGGAGATCAGCCGCTCAAACCAGAATCCATTCAGGAAGGTAAAGATATGCGAAAACCGTGGGTCAAAACGGAAGTCCTTTGCCATGCCTTCCCAATCCCAGCTGTCCACATCCGGAATGGTGATCACATCTCTCCACTCGTTGGCATCCTCGAAACGCGGATTACCGCCCGGTGTGATCGATCCGCCGGCACTTTCTACCCATTTCCAAGGAACTCCGAAGAAATCGACGCTGTCATGTCCATGCGGTCTGGAAAGATTCTCCGCATAATCCTTGAGCTGCAGGCTTGTCGTATCACGCAGCGTTGCGCAATACCACGGATCCTTGTCAAAATAATGGGAATTCATATTCTCTCTAACGGAGACCGGCGTATCAAACAGATCCGTCGGCGGCGCCATGCCCATAAATCCCGGTTTTTGATCAACTACGCGTAATTCCTTCTCACTGTATGCCGGTTTTCTCTTTAATCCATTCATAATTACCTTCTCCTCTCCTCTATCGCTTAACGATTTGCTGTCGTTTGATTACTTTATGCTTCCAGATAAGCACGGACTTCTTTCAGCAGTTCCGGAATTTCCAGATGCTGCGGGCAGATGCTGCTGCAGGCTCCGCATTCAACGCAGTCACCTATATTTGCACAGGTTCTGTTGTACATCCGTTTCTGGGAATCCGGATTGCGATACTTCTTTCCTTCATTATAGAAACGGAATGCAGATGGGATCGCAATGTTCTGCGGACATCCGTCTACGCAGTAGCGGCATCCGGTACAAGGAATGTTTTCGGTATTTTCCAGAAGGGTACGGATCTCAGCAATGGCTTTCTCCATATTCTCTGTGATCATTCCCTCGCTGCTCCGGGAAGCATACTCAACATTACCCTTTAACATATCCATATTGCCCATGCCGCTCAGAACTGTAAGAATACCTTTTTTATCCCACACATAGTCCAGTGCCAGTTCTGCATTATTCATGCCGCCAAGACCATATTTTTCTTTGATGGCGTCGATCTCCGGATAATCCGGGAAGATCAGGCTGCCGCCTTTGATCGGCTCCATAATGACCAGCGGCACATTCTTTTCGATCGCATACGCAATTCCCTTATTGCCGGCCTGGATCTCATGATCCACATAGTTGTACTGGATCTGTGCGAAATCACATCCATCATATTCATCCAGGATCGTTTTGAACGAATCGTACTCATCGTGGAAAGAAAAACCAATATTCCGAAGCACGCCCTGCTCTTTCAGGTCATTCATATATTTCACGATGTTCCACTTATCCCGCAGCGTCTCCCACATTTTACCCTGCAGGCCGTGAAGCAGGTAAAAGTCGATATGATCTGTGCGAAGCCGCTTGAGCTGCTCATCTAACATTTTCCGTGGATCGAAATCCGGGCTGTTAGCTCCGAATGTGAACATCTTTGTTGCAATGTTGATCTTGTCGCGCAGATGATCCTCCTCCATGATCTGTCCGATCGCTTTCTCAGAAAAACCGTTGTGATATACATACGCCGTATCAAAATAGTTCACGCCGTTATCGACCGCATAATGTACCATCTCCCGGACTTTTTCAATGTCGATCTTCGACTGGTCATCGTCGATAACCGGAAGGCGCATAAGACCAAATCCTAAACTGGAGATCTGCTCTCCATGATATTCTTTATACTGCATAATTTCCTCTCCTCTCCTGACCATCAATGTCAACAAACATTTATTAATACTTCATATATTGATAATCCGGGTCCCCGTAGATCTTATGTCCGTAGAAATGAGCCTCATCGCGGACGATCCGCATTGCTCTTATTGTATTTTCATCTCTTCCCGGGATACCTCCTGCGAAAGCATATCCGCCGTCCTTGGAATATTTATCAATAGAATGACGGACACTTTCCCGAAGTTCTTCCTCATCATAGTGATCCGGCCAGCCATGCGGGATATGGGAATCCCAATCCCAGCTGCCGCAGAGGACGATCTTGCCTTTGTATTTTTCCTTAATTCCCAGAAGATCATTCACTTCCTGTGCCGGATCCCAATACCGAACACCGAAATCGATCATATCTTCCACAAAAATCTCACATTTTCCACAGTTGTGGAACTGGATCGGGATGCCCCGGTCAGTAGCCGGTTTTGCCAGACGGCGATAGATCGGCAGAAATACTTCCCGATAAGTCTCCAGTGAGAAAAATGGTGTGGCTTTGGCTGCCGTATCATCCAGCATGTACCAAAGGTCCGGTTTGTAATACTCGATCGTTTTATAAAGGACCGGTTCGATCCAGTCGACCATGGCGTTCAGCATATCGGATACAACATCCGGATCCGTTGCCAATGCACAAAGACCTTCGGTAAATCCCATAAAAGCAACCAGCTGCTGGAACGGCATCAGTCCTGCCATTGCGATCGTTGCGGACTGGTTCCGGTCGATCTTCCGCTCCTCCAGGTCCTTCTTGTACATCATTTCATAGTCGAAATCATCATTTCTATCCGGGAATTTGAGTACCTTCTCCCAGTCGTTGATATCTTCCAGAAGGAAGTTGTTCGGCTCCGGCAGTGTTGCGCCGGTATTTGCATCCGCCACATATCGGACACCCCACATATCATGACCACCATCGCGAAAATGATCCTGCTTAAAAACCATTGGTGATAATGACTTTACAGGAGCCTCGCCCATGTATTCCGTTCCCATCATGGTATAGAACGGAACATACTCAGGCATTTCCCCCCGCCCGAGCATTAAAAAGTTCTCTTTTGGTGTTAGTTTCATAATTATCCTCTCCTAAATCCTAAGATCCCAATACCTATCCATGGTTTATTTTAACACCTTTATAATAAAGATGTCATTCATTTAACGGATTAAATCATTTATTTTCTGTGATTTCTATAAAGAAAGGATTTCGTCGGCGCCTTCTGCGTCTTTTTCATCATGGGTGACCATGATCAGAAGCTTTCCGGCGCAGTATTTACGGATCACATCAAGAGTCTGCTTCCGGTTATCCGGATCCAGGCCTTTGATCGGCTCATCCATTATGCAGACTTTGGCTCCAAGCGGTCCCGTCATTGCCACAAGTCCCCTGGCAATAGAAACACGCCTTGCCATGCCTCCGGAAAGCTCCCGTGCCGGTGTTTCCAAGTCTTCTGCAAGACCCAATTCCGAAAGGATCTGTTTTGCTATTTCTTTTCCCTGCGCAGAAAGGGAAACGGAGCCATTTGTTTTTCCTTCATAGAAAATAGCTGCGTTTTCCAGGGCGGTCTCTTTTTCTAGCAGGCGGTCTTCCTGAAAAACTGCAGAAAACGTTGTGTCGGCAGGGATTTCAATGGTTCCTTCGTCCGGCTGCTCCAGTCCCAAAAGAAGATTGAGCAGTGTGGTTTTCCCTATCCCGGAAGGGCCGGTAACAGCAACAACACCCTGTTCCGGGAATCGATAAGAAAAGTGTTCCAGAACAGTCTTGTCTCCGTATTTTTTTGAGATATTTGTTAATTGGATCATACGCGCTTCTTTTCTCCGCCTGCTTTTTCGATCAGCCGCACCAGGATTCTTTCCAGAATGATGCTGATGATAACGACCACGACCGTCCAGGCAAACAAATCGCAGGTCTCAATATAGACTTTGGAATCATGCAGTGCCGTGCCGATCCCATATTTTGGGTTCACGATGACTTCCGCCGCAATACCCGCTTTCCAGGCCAGACCTATACCGGTCTTAACTGCTGCAGTAAAGAATGGAAGGATCTGCGGAATATATATTTTTTGAAAAACAGTTCCCTTCTTTAGGTTAAAGACCTTTGCCATTTCCAGTAATTTTGGATCTGTGCTTTTGATACCCTCATACACATTTGCCCAGACGACCGGGAGGACCATCAAAAAGACCGTGATCACCGGAATATGGTTTCTTGCCGCAAAAACAAACAGAAGAATGATGAAGGATGCGACCGGCGTCGCACGAATCACCTTGGCGGCCGGGGAAAGAAAGCTGTCCAGAAATGCCACCTTTGCTGTAATTGTGCCTACAAGAACGCCCAAAATAACTGCCAGAAGATACCCGATTAAGATCCTCAGGAGGGATGTCCCGATATTTCCCCAGAAAACAGCCGTCCCTGCCAGTGTAAAAATCCTTACAAAAACGTGAAATGGAGAAGGAACGATCAGTTCCTTCCCCACTATCAGATAAATCACTTCCCAAATAGCGATCCAGATCGCTGCAATGATAATGATCTTTAAAGCTTTAGGAATGGCTTTCATAAAACATTTCTTCGCCCGGAAGGTT
>JAZNHY010000257.1:0-8682 GCA_045577235.1 Lachnospiraceae bacterium | reverse complement strand
CCTAAAAAATAAAATGTAAAATAATTGTATGTCTTTTATCCGAAAAAAGATAATTCTTTTCCAGTATTAAAAATTCCTGGCAGTCTTAAGGAATCCGTTTTGCAAAGATCCAGAGTATTCCGCCGATGACCATGCCGCCTGCCATGAAAAAGATCGTAACCGTATATCCCAGATACTGGATCGAATAACCAATAAGGATTCCCAGGACGATCGTTCCGACATGATTAATGACATTCTTTACAGAGTTGACAATAGGAATATCGGCCGGAAGTTCTGCCACATCCGTTGCAGACGCCTGCCCCATCGGTGCGATGGACCGAGGGAGAGTCCCCCAGTAAATGATGTAGATCCAGATGAGGCTTGCAGGGATCAATGCCAGAAGCACCAGCGCACCGGCACCGGCAAAGTAGGACATGATCGCAATCTTTCTTTTTGTATGCAGTTTATCTGAGATCACGCCAAAGGCCATCATCGAAAACAGACCCAGGATCGTCACGTAACTGTAAATGTTGGCTGCCTGATTTTGCTCCATACCCTTAACGGTTGTCAGATAACGGATGATATAAGATGTAAAGGTGATCGCAGCAAGTGTAAAGAACCAGTTTGCCAATGCGACCAGCCAGTTCGATTTGTTTTTGATCACTCGGATCGTCTGCTCCCGGGTCGGTTTCTGACTGCTGCCAACTCCGGTAATGCGCAGAGAAAACGGAACAAGGATCAGCCATAAAGCGACCGCACCGATATAAATAAAAACGATGATCCGGAAAAGCGTCTGGAAATGCATTCCGGAATTATAGATCAGTGCCGTACCGCCTTTTGCCATAATGATCTGTGGCAGCACACCGACCATGGTCATCATGCTGCTCCAGAAAGCAACATGCCGCCGGTCCACAAGGTTCAGGATCAGCGCCGCCGTGACAAGATTCGCAAATCCTGTTCCTGTTCCTTCGATCACACGGCCAATGACCAGCATTGCAAAAGAACCTGCAACAGATTGCACAAAGATGCCTGCCGCAGCTACGCCCATCCCGATGATAATGCTCCAGTTGCAGCGGATCTTTCGGACGATGAACGCAAACGGGATGACGCAGATAGTTGTGACCCAGCCGGACGCTGTATTCAGATATCCATATGCACTCTCTCCAACATTGTAGAATTCCATGATGAGAGTCTGCATCGGGACAAATTTATAGTTGCCAAAGCCTTTGATCAAAAGCAGCATGATAACAGCACCAAGCATTAAGCCGATGCGCAGTTTAGTGTACTGCGGCTGCTCCGGGGCTACCGTATTTGTATTGCTCATTTTTTCCTCCGATTGTAAAACGATGAGGGGTTTCAGACTAAAGCTTATTTCAGATTAATGAAACATATATTATCATAAGACATGCTAGTATGTTTTTCATCATTCGTCAATGCGAGTGTTGATTATTTTTTCGGCTGAGGTCATTCATATGGCAAATCACGACCATTTCAAAGGCCGAGATCAAACAGCCGATTCGCGTTTTTCCAATTAATGTCTTCCAGCTCATCCGGAGTAAATCCCATTCGTTCCTGCAGCGCAGTTGCCATAGCATGGGAAGCAAATGGATAATCTGTCGCATACATCGCGCGAGATAATCCGAGATAGTTTTTAAAATAGCCCAGGATATTTGGCGAATGATTGGCCAGATCAAACCAGGCCTGATCGCCAAACATTACCTCTTTGACATTCCGTGCCTCTCCTGCCGGGACCTCATCCCGGGCAGGTGCCAGCCGGCCATCCAGAAATGGGAGAACACCGCCTGCATGAGGCATTACGACTTTCATCTGCGAATGCCTGTCCATGACGCCGCCGTAAACCAGGCGAAGAAATGCAAACGCGGTATCGATCA
Organism: Lachnospiraceae bacterium; assembly: GCA_045577235.1. Taxonomy (GTDB): domain Bacteria; phylum Bacillota; class Clostridia; order Lachnospirales; family Lachnospiraceae; genus RGIG5612. Next base: position 6,811 of record JAZNHY010000257.1, on the reverse strand, counting down.
CAAAGGAGTTTGCCGCAACCATACCGTAATCGCCTATGGAGTCGGCCCACATAGGAACAGTCGGATGAATCAGGACCGGCAGTCCTGCTGCTGCCACCGCATCGTAAACCGGCTCCAGCTGTTTATCATCCACCTGTAGATCTCCATTCCGGGAAAACAGCATCACACCTTTCATCCCAAGGTTCTTCACATGCGCTACTTCTTTTACCGCCTCTGCCGGGTTATGCCATGGAAGCAGTCCGATCCCGAAGAATCGGCCGTTGCTGCCAGAAACGATATCCATGGTTTCTTCATTCAGTTTTACGCAAAGCTCCGCGGCTTTATCCGGCGGAAGGAAACCAGGATCCGGAATGTTCGGGCTAATCAGGGCGATATCCACCTGTCCTTCATCCATCGATTTTAAAACACTGGCAGGATCATATTTATCATCCGCCAACGCCAGGATCTGCGACCCGAAATCACAGACAAGTGCGTCATTTGTCCGGAAACATTTCGGATACGGGTTGTCCAGCATATATTCCTGAATGATCTTCGGGAAGATATGGCATTGCACGTCAATTCTCATTTTTATTTCCTCCATAATTTGTCTGCTGCCAGACGGTACATCCCTTTTACACATGGAGTCAATTCTTTATCGGACATATGCACAGTATCGCCGAATACGATCGGGCGGGATTCATCGCCCGTAAACGGCTCCCAGACCGGCATCGGAGTTCCGTCCGCGTCGTTTCCGTTTGGATCTCCGCATTTTGCGAAGTTGGTCCAATAGTTACATACTTTTCGGGCAAGGTCATAATGCTTGCCTACAAACGGCCGCCAGCATTTTCCAAGAGTCTCAAACACGAACCAGAGGTCAGAAGAATGGAAAACGCCCGGATGGTCTTCACCCGGAATCTCCGGGTCAAACTCATAATACCAGGCAGGGAGCCCTGCATCTGCTGCCCGCATGACCAGAAGCTTTGACCCGAACGGTGATCCGTTCACTTTAGAAAGAGCAAGAACTTTATCCAAATCTCCAGAATCAAATTCACAGAGTTTCAGGAATTCATCTGCATATTCGCCATACAAAATCCTTGCTTTCTTTTCAAACTCTTCCAGGCTCTTTGCAGAGATAACATCGAAGAATTCCCCTGTTGTATAGCCTGCCATGATCGGGATCTGCAGACGTTTGTTTTCCAACAGCAAGGTATTTGGCTGGTCCGGAAGGAAATCTCCATCCACGACAAACTGCCACTGTCCCTGCCGGCTGTTCCGAAATTCCGCACCTTTGTCTCTCACAAAAGCAGCGTCCAGCTTCCGCGCTTCTTCTAATGTTTCCACACCAAGATATTCACGGAAAAAGCGCTCTCCCTGCTCTTCCGCTTCTTTTAATGTCAGATGGTCTGCACCGTGTCCGCCGATTGCAAAGTTGATGCCTGCGCTGCTCTGGCTGATCGCCCGTTTGATGCATCCGCCTACATTCAATGGCGATGCGATCTGGCATAAGACACTGCGGCCTCCCGCAGACTGTCCGAAGATCGTGATATTCTCCGGATCACCTCCAAAAGCAGCAATGTTGCGATAGACCCAGTCGATGCCTGCCTTCTGATCGAACAGTGCAAAATTGGTACAGTGTTTGCCTCCGTTTTCTGCAGTAATCTCCGGGTGTGCCAGAAAGCCAAAAACATTTGTCCGATAGTTGACGGAGACGATCACCACGCCCCTACGTGCGATCCGTTCACCGTCAAATTCCATTTCCGCCGGATGTCCGCCCTGCAGTCCGCCTCCATAGATCCACACCATAACAGGCAGGCGGTCTTCCGGTGTTTTGGCCGGAGTCCAGATATTCAGCTGCAGACAGTCTTCCGACATCGGCATCTCAGGATCGTTATGCCACTCCCGGTCATAAAATCCGGTTCCGGTGTATACATCCTGCATACCGGCTGGTCCAAATTCAAAGCAATTGCGGATCCCTTCCCAAGGAGTGACTGGCTGCGGGATTCTCCAGCGGTTCTCCCCTACAGCAGGCGCTGCAAACGGGATACCTTTAAAAGCGATAATGTATGTATCTCCTGATGTAATGCCTCTCACTTTTCCGCTTTCTGTTTCTGCAATATGAATCATGTCCCCTCTCCTTTTCTGTCTGCACTCTTTCAATCATGGTTTCTTTGTTTTTATTATAGCAGAACTGTAAAGTTTTTTTGGAATGACCCTATTCATTCTTTGCATAACTCCCAATTAGGTTTTTTCCCTGAACACTTGCGTTGATCCATAATAGGTTTTATAATTAGTCAGTGCTAATCGAAAATACAAAAAGAATCAATATTATAGATGGGGGGAAGAAATACATGGAAAGAATTCCTTTTGATCCAAAAGAATTAGAATCAAGTGGCGAGTACAGAAGTTTCCGCCCGGATGCAAAGGGCATCCCAATTCTGAACACACCAATCACTGCTAAAGAGAATTTCCGGAAATTCGCTTTTAATGAGGAGGGCGGCCCTCTTTGGATGCCTTCTTATCCGGAAATTAAAATGTTTAACCCACAGGTCATTCCGGAAAATGTCGCGCGCGCCATTGTTGCGGAAGCAGTTCCATACAATCCAAGAGAAGACTCCACTCCATTCCACAAAGATTTCTTTGGTGTTGAATGGGAATTTGTTCCAACAGCAGGCGGTTCTATGGTTCGTCCGGGAAAACCATTCCTGGAGGACATTGAAGACTGGGAGAAAGTTATCATTCCTCCTGATCTCAGCAAATATGACTGGGAAGGCTGCGTAGAAAGAAACAAAGAGTTCCTGAGTGAAAGCCGTGCTTATAAGACGACTGTGTTCACCGGCTTCTTTGAGCGTCTGATCTCTTTCGTCGATATGGCACCGGCTCTGCTAGCTTTGATTGACGAAGATGAGCAGGAATGTGTCCATGGCATTTTTGACCGTCTGGCAACTTTTTATGATGAGCTGTTCGGATATTATGAGAAGTACTTCCATATGGATGCAGTCTGGTTCCATGATGACTGGGGCAGCCAGCGTGCACCGCTGTTCTCTGCTGATACCTGCTTTGAGATGCTGGTTCCGTATTTCAAACGCGTTGTAGAATCTGCACATAAACACGGCATGGCTTTCGAGTTCCATTGCTGCGGACAGGATGAACTTCTTGTTCCATGTATGATCGAAGCAGGCATGGATATGTGGCAGGGACAGCCGATGAACGACTATAGAAAACTCTACAAGCAGTACGGAACACAGATCAAATTCAACGTTGATTTTGATCCGCTGCCGGAGAATCCGACAGATCAGCAGATCCGTGATGCTGTTAATGCATTCCTGGATGACTTCCCGGAGAATGTTTATGTCGGCATGAGCATCTATGGTAATCCTGATGTTTATGTAGCTCTTTACGAAGAAACCAGAAAACGTTTCTCTAAAGTTCCTGCTACCGTATAATAATCGAGTTGACTTCAAAAGAGACATGGTATCTGCCATGTCTCTTTTTTATTTCCTTTGAATACTGGTTTTGTGTCTGCAGGAACTCCAAAATCCCTGTTCCCATAATTCTTTCTCTCAAGGAACGCTGGCTGCCGCGTGTTCTCCGGTTCTTTCATCCAGTGTGCTCCGAGACACCGGCAATACGTTAAGAAACGCACTCCTCCCGGAACCAGCGATCAATTATATCTTAGCATACTCTATATTTTTGAGCCAAAAAGAAATCGTTTTAAAAAATGACCCAAAAACTTCGTTTTTGTCCGTCCATCCGGCTTTAAAGAAAAAACACAAATCTAGAAGAGGGGCGCCCCCTCTCCAAAGAATGGCTTAAAATCAAGGTTTTCTGATTTTGGTGGGAAAAACGCTGTCTGCCAGATATGTATAGAGATTACGATCATATATAAAAGGACGGACAAAAACGAAAAAAATAAGCTTTTTTGAAAATACTTTTTCAAAATCCATAACTGCATTAAAAAACTGGCTTTTTTCTGAACTCATATTATAATAAAAAGCTAGTAATGCTTCTCATGGAAGGATGCCGATTCCTGGCGTTCAAATCCCCTACTGATTTTAAACATGATCATACCAATTATTAATAATTCAGCACTTGAATTCTGGCTGGATGGAACAGGTAAAAATGATTTTGCAGGGAAAAAAGAAGTTACGGAATTATCCCCTCACTTCCCTTTTTCAATCAGCAAACGTTTATCAGAAAACCTTGCCAAAGAATACCATCTCTCTTTGCCCGTCTCTCTGATGGTTCCTGAAAAAAGAAACCGAGATGCAACATGTTCCTATCGCCTTTTTTCCTATCCCGCTTCTTTGCCGTCAAATAGTTTTGTAGAGCTAACTGACCATTTCGGCGAAACGGTATTGGTAAGCAGTCCTGAATACTGTTTTTTGTTCGCAGCCTCTGTACTTCCATTTTACGAAGTCGTCCGGATTGGGTGTATGCTTTGTGCAACTTATGTTTTTGACGAGACACAGGTAATGCAACAACGATCTCGAGTCCCTGTGACCACCACAAAGAAAATACAGCGCTATCTTCAAAAGGCAGAGGGAATGCGCGGAATCAAAACTGCTCGCGCAGCAATCCGTTATGTTATTGACCATTGCAATTCTCCTATGGAAGTATCGCTTGCAGTTTTGTCCAGTCTTCCTTTTTCCAGAGGAGGTTATGCACTGGAAACACCGATCATGAATAAAATGCTCAAACTCTCCTCCAGCTCCGGAAGGATCAAAATCCGGAAAATACGAGGGGATATGGTTTGGGAAAACCAAAAAGTCGTGGTCGAATATGACAGCAACCTTTCACATTTGCAGAAGGAACAGCATGAATATGACAAAAGAAGAGCCACTGCTATTACCATGTCCGGATATCAACTGGTCAACTTGACTGCAGGACAACTGGCTTCCTTCAGCGCTGTTGAGGAAACATTTATCATGATGCGTTATTTGCTTGGAATGAAGAAAATGAGTGCAAAAATGAAGATCTATGAAGAAATAAGGTGGGAAGTCGTGCATGAAATCCTATTGAAAAAGAAATCCCTGCAACAGATCTTGTTTGACCCCCGGTGGTATTAATATCAATGTTGTTTTCTCCCTTTTCAACTTCCTCATGAAGGATCCGGAGGGATTGGTTCGGAAGGTTTCCTGACGCTGATAATATTGTAGATCAGAATAGCCGCGATAACGATCACTGCGCCTACGAGTGCCAAAGGCTTTAGCATCTCTCCCCAGAAGATCATGACCAGGACCGAGTTCAAAATCGGTTCAATGCCTGCAATAATAGATGCCGTGACCGGCGCCGTATATTTAGTGCCCAGATTAAAGAAAATATAAGCCAGACCCACCTGAAAAAGACCAAGGCAGATCACGGTAACAACAGGAACCACAGAAAAATCACTCTCGCGGAAAACAAAAGGAGTCAACAGTATACCGGTTCCAAACTGTCCGATAAAAAGCGAAGACAATGCATCCGCATCCGGCAGGGAATTCAGAAGAAACAGGCCGGAATAAAACAGACCGGCGCCAAGGCCGGCAATATTGCCCCAGGTCGTTCCGGAACCGATGCCGTCCAGAAAGAAAAACACAATACCGATCAAAACGATCACGATGGTGATGACGTCTTTTACAAGCGGCTTTTTCTTGAGAAGGATTGCCGAAAGCAGGATCAGCCAGATCGGTGCTGAATACTGCAGGACAATGGCATTGGCCGCTGTTGTCAGTTTGTTTGCCACAATAAACAACGTGGTCACTCCGCCCATGCAGATAGCACCGATAAAGATCTTAAAGTTAAAACGAAGACGATGATGCGTTGCGAGCAGATAAATGCCAATCAAACTGCCGCCAAGAAGATTACGCACACCATTGATGGCAAGAGGCGACCAGGGGATCAGTTTGCAGAGGATCCCCCCGGTGGAAAACAAGATACACGCGATCAGCATCATCAGCGGTCCGTAAAGAGCCGGCTTTGTTTTTTCCTGCATAAATACTCCAAACAAGAATTTGATTCATCTTATCACAGAATCCTCTCATTCGAAACTTTTTCTCAAACCCGCTATGAACTGCAAACGATAAAGAGTATTTACAATTAAAAGAAAACGTATTACAATACGTCCGCTACAGAAGGTGTCACCTTGATCAACCACCTTCTAAAATATTAAAACAAGGAAGTGTCTATTAATGAACAAAGTTAAAAGCCTCATAAAAGAGGCGCTGCTTCTGGAACGAAGCGTACCCAGTGTTGTATCGGCTCTTTTTATCCTCTCTATCGTTGCGATGAATCTTTTGGCCAATAAGAGTATTACTCTGCCTTTTGACTGGCTGGCTCTGGACTGCGGGATCATTTTTTCCTGGCTGGTCTTTCTTCTGATGGATATGGTCACAAAGCATTTTGGACCGCGCGCAGCTACTACCCTTTCCATCATCGCGTTGATCGTAAATCTTTTTATGGCGCTGATGTTTCTGTTGGGCAGTCTGATCCCTGGCATTTGGGGCGAATCATATGTTGATGGAAGCGAACAGATCATTAACTATGCCCTGGATCATACATTCCGCGGAACATGGTATGTGCTGCTGGGTTCATCTGTAGCTTTTATTGTTTCTTCCATCGTTAACAACGAGCTGAACTGGCTGGTGGGAAAACTTGCCAAAGGAAAAAGCAGTTTTGGCGTCTTTGCACTTCGTTCTTATGTATCCACATTTATCGCTCAGTTCATAGACAATCTGGTCTTCGCACTGATCGTCTCCCACAACTTTTTCGGGTGGACGATGACACAGTGCGTGATGTGTGCAGTAACCGGTGCTGTTGTAGAATTACTGTGTGAAATCATCTTTTCACCGATTGG
>JAZNHY010000256.1:0-3988 GCA_045577235.1 Lachnospiraceae bacterium | reverse complement strand
TGTACGTGGACTGTGCGATGGCTGTAACCTTTGGCAGCATGCTGTTCCACTACTATACACATGAACAGGAAGGATTTCTGTATTACGGCATGATGCTCTACAGCGCCGTGATCATCCTGATCAAACCGGGCAGTGAGTTCTTTGCTCTGATGGTCCTTGGTATGGTGATACTGGATGTGCTGCTGTTCCGCAGGAAGGAATTTGCCCAGATGTGCAAGAAAGCCGGCAGATGGCTGCTCCCGGTTTTGTATGTGGTCATTTCCGCAGCATCTTATCTTTCCTGGAAATTATTTACGGCGCATCATCATATGCTGCAGGTCTTTGATTACATCGAGGTCACAGAAGAGAATACGATGTCTGCGGACGCCATCCTGGAGAATTTCCGAGCTGCACTTTTTGATATGTCTGCAGACGGGAAGTTTAAACTCTCCTACGTATTGTGGCTGGCAGTCTTTGCACTGATCGGTCTGTTTATTGTTCTGTTTGCCAAAGGCAGAAAAGAGACGGGACGAAGCATCGTTTTCTCCATCCTTGTCCTTTTGGGATATGCAGGCTATACCGGTGCACTTGGATTTATGTATATTTATCTGTTTACACCGTATGAAGGGGCGCACTTAGCGTCCATGGACCGCTATATGTATACCTACATTTTAGGTGCACTCGTTTTCCTGGTCTTTATGTTGGTGCACTGGATCATTACCCGGTTTGGCGGATTTGGAAATATTCTGATCCTGATCCCGGTTGGCATTATACTGGCCTTTGCTCCATGGAAAAAACTGACTGCAGATATGATCACCTGTCAGGAGACGATCAGCAAAACGATGGCAAAGCGTATGGAGTACGAATGTGTTGAGCAGCTCCCTAAAAAGCTGGATCCGAAGAAAGACCGGGTATACTTCATCTGCCAGGACAGCAACGGCTACGAATACCAGGTTTCCTATTACCTGGCAACGCCGGTGGCACTTTCTTATGATTACGCCATGGGCTGGAGCCTCGGAACGCCTTATTCCGAATCCGATGTCTGGACACTGGACATGAGCAAGGAAGAGTGGGAGAAGGCGCTGAACGAAGGCGGCTATACCTATGTTTATATTTATAATGCGGATAAGCAGTTCCGCAGCCGCTACGGCGATCTGTTTGAGAATCCAGGTGCGATCAGTGACAACACCTGCTACAAGATCACTAAGCAAAGCGGCCATGTAGTACTTGTGAGGGCATTCTAGTTCGGATATGGAGAAACAGGAAGTGTCCGTCAAAAAAAATATTTTATGGAATTCCATCGGCACCTTTGTGATGTTTTTCTGCCAATGGCTGATGATGGTGCTGGTGGTGCGGTTGTCCGGCTATGCGGATTCGGGTATTCTTTCCCTTTCCATTTCCTGCGGCAACGTCTTTCTGATCATCGCCGCTTTTGGCGTTAAGACTTATCAGGTCTCTGATGTCAAAGGAAAATATCAGGCAGGGCAGTATTACGCAGCCAAGATCTTTTCCATTATCCTGACGCTGATCATAGCGGGGATCTTTGTTCTGGTCTCTTCTTATGAGGGCGTGGAAAAGACCGCCATCATTCTGTATGCACTTTACATCATGGTCTATTCCTATTCGGATGCCATCTACGGAGAGCTGCAGAAAAAATGGAGGCTGGATATTGCCGGGATCTCCATGTGCATCCGCCATATTGCGGCACTTATCCTTTTCTGTCTTCTGATCTGGCTGACCAGAGAGATCCGTTTTGCGATCCTGGTCATGCTCATAATCTCGCTGGTGGTTCTCTTTATTTACGACCTGCCGCAGACAAAGAAAAGGGGACATATTTCCATCATCCCGGACTTTGCGGAAAAGAAAGGCCTCCTTTTGCTCAAGGAATGCTTTCCTTATGCCATTTACACATTTTTGCATACACTGGTCCTGACTGTGCCAAAGCTGGCTGTACGGGGTTATTACGATAAAGATACACTGGGTATTTATTCTGCGGTAATGGCACCGGTCACGGTGCTGCAGGTGGCGGCAACGTTTGTGATCAATCCACTTTCCACCCTGCTGGCATTTCATCTGCAGGATAAAAAGATCAAAGAACTGACAAAGATCATGCTGAAATGCGCACTGATGCTGGCGGCCTTTCTGGTAGGCGGCATTTTGATCTCCATCTTCCTGGGCAAGTGGGGATTAAAGATCCTGTATGGAGAGAGTATTACTTCTTACAGTTACCTGCTGATACCGATGGTTATTGTTTCCGTACTGACAGCACTGACGATCCTCCTGGGAAATCTTTCCATCGTCCTGCGGGATCGCCTGGGAGCAAATCTGTCCGGAGGGATTGGTCTGGCAGCCGTGATCATCAGTTCTGTTTTTCTGGTTAAGAGCATGGGGATGCAGGGAGCCAATCTTTCGCTGATCATTGGCCTGCTCGTGCAGGATGTTGTACTGATCCTGGGCATTATCCGGAAACTGAAAAAGGAAGGATATCAATCGTGAAAATACTGAATGTTCTGTATCAGACAGATGATAATTACGCTCCTATCGCGGGTGTCTCCATGACATCTCTTTTTGAGACGAATCAGCATCTGGATGAGATCAATATCTATATGCTGGATGCAGGCATTTCAAAAGAAAATCTGGAAAAATACCATGCACTCTGCCAGAAATACGGACGCACCATTCATATCATCGATTCCAAACCGATTGAGGAAAAGATCAAGAGCTACGGTGTGGGGACGTTCCGGAATGTCTATACGGTTTATCTGACCATGTTCGTGATGAACGATCTGGCATTGAATACGGACCGGATCTTCAAACTGGATGCGGATACGATCATCAAAGGACCTTTGGATGAGATCTGCTCTTTTGATTTTCAGGGGAATTATCTGGCAGCAACATTCGACTGCACGTTAAATACTTACAAACCTATGGTGGGGCTTACGGAGGATGATAATTATTACAATGCAGGCATCATTCTGTTCAACCAGCAGGCATGGAAGGCGAACGACTGCCAGCAGCAGCTGATCGACCATATCCACGAAGGCCGTTCCAAATATTATCTTTGTGAACAGGATCTGATGAATGTGGTCTTCCGCGGACACATTGCCACACTTCCGATCCGCTTTAATCTGAACAGCGGCTTTTACATTTTTGGTGCGGAGCAGTCCTATAAACTTTATAAACTGAATCCATATGCCTATTCTTCTTTGAAAGAGATTAAAAACGCAATGGAACATCCGGTGATCCATCACCTGATGGGAGCCATGACCGGACGTCCGTGGGAAAAGAAGAATACGCATCCGATGAAGAAAGAATTTCAGGCGATCGCGCAGGATTCTTTGTGGAAAGATGCACCGTTCCCATCCCCGAAGAAGAGTATGGTGTTTTCCATCCAGAAATTCCTGCACGCCATTCTGCAGGACTGGGCCTATATCAGGATCCATCGTTGGATGAACTATCGCTTCCTGAAAAAGAAAAACGCGGAAGCTGTGGCGACATCCGACGTTTATAACCCGGCCTATATCAACCACCGTTATTACGGAAAAGAATACACGGTCACAAAACCACTGTATGTGCTGTACCAGGCGAACGATTATTATGCCCCTTATCTGGGCATCTCTCTGTTATCACTTTTGGATCACAACAAGCATATGCAGGAGATAAGGATCTTTATTATTGATGACGGGATAGCAGATGAAAACCGGAAAAAGATCGAAGAGACGGCAGCAGAATATGGCAGGAGTATTACCTATCTGGATACCGCTATTGCGCAAAAAATACTGGAAGAAGCCAACGCACCAAAGTTCCGCGGCAATTATGCTACTTACTTTAAACTGTTCGTTCTGGATGAACTCCCGGAAGAAGTGGACCGGATCATTTACGTGGATTCGGATACCATTATCCGCGGGGCATTTGATGCCATTACGGAGTTTGATTTTAAAGGTGCTGCACTGGCGATGGTTCCTGCCATTTACCATAATAAATACCGTGCAAAGGTGGGAATATCGCA
>JAZNHY010000255.1:0-5516 GCA_045577235.1 Lachnospiraceae bacterium | reverse complement strand
CGGAACATACTCCGGGATCTCATGGTTCAGCATACGAAGATAGTTTTCTCTTGGTGTCAGTTTCATGTTACCTTCTCCTCCCATTCTTTCTCTCCCAATCCTGCCAATTAGTATAACACCTCAAAAATCGCAAGACAACCGTCTACAGGGAATAGGAAACCAAAATAATTGTGAATGGGCCGTCATTTACCAGCTCGACATCCATCTGCGTGCCAAAAACACCTGTCCCCACTTCAAAGCCTGCTGCACGGCACTGCTCCACAATATAATCATAGAGTTCTTCTGCGTGCGCCGGGTCCCCTGCGCCCAAAAAGCTTGGGCGGTTCCCTTTCCTGCAGTCCGCATAAAGCGTAAACTGCGAAACTAAAAGGAGCTTTCCGCCCACACTTTCCAGAGAAAGATTGGTTTTGCCTTCCGCATCTTCAAAGATTCGAAGCCCCAACATCTTCCGCACCATCTTATCCGCAATCTCTTTGGTATCGCTCTGGCAGGCGCCGACAAGGACCATGTATCCCTTCTCGATCGACCCGGTGACTTTTCCCTCCGACAGAACTTTTCCTGCTGCGTCCTCTTCATAGACTGTGACCGATGCTTTTTTTACTCTTTGAATGACAAATCTCATATCACACCACCTGATTTTGCTAATAATATGTCTCTTTCAACTTCCATCATTATGAAAAAGAGCCCAGCAGGCAAAACCTGCTGGGCTCTTAGGAGAAGTGGAAGTGACGGGGCTCGAACCCGTGACCTCTCGCGTGTGAGGCGAACGCTCATCCCAGCTGAGCTACACTTCCGTTGCGAGGGCTATCATACCACGATTCGTTGGAGAATACAACAAACAGAATCATCTTGTTTCCTGCAAAAAATATTTATAAAAGACCACTTTTTCATTGGAAATTGGTATTATCTTTTGCTATAATGTATTTGGTATTTTTATAATTATTCGAATGGGGGTAAAACACTCAGGAAGGAGGCTGCATGAAAGCTGCACAAAATGCGGTACCTTTCAATAATGATCCTGCCCTTCAGGAACGACTGCAGGCCATTATCGAAAAGTACAAAGACGAAAAAGGCGCTCTCATCCCGGTTCTCCAGCAAGCCCAGGATATCTACGGCTATCTGCCGATCGAGGTACAGATGGCAGTCGCGAAAGCAATGGATGTCCCGCTGGAAAAAATATATGGGGTTGTGACGTTCTATTCATTCTTCAACTTATATCCAAAGGGAGATTATGAAATCTCTGTCTGTCTGGGAACTGCCTGCTATGTCAAAGGGTCTCGGAAGGTTCTTGACTGCATTCAAGAGACCTTAAGTATCGAACCTGGCCAATGCACCAGCGACAGGAAGTTTTCCCTGGATACCTGCCGCTGCATAGGCGCATGCGGCCTGGCTCCGGTCATGCTGATCAATGATGATGTATATGGGCGGGTCCTTCCTGCAGAAGTGCCGGAAATCATATCAAAATATCAATAACAAGGAGGAGATTCGATGAAACTGCAAGATTTAAACAGCATCAAAGAACGCGTTTTATCGGATGTTTTGGAATCCACCGAAACCACCCGCGTTCTTGTAGGCTTAGCAACCTGCGGTATCGCCAGCGGAGCTGTTCCTGTTATGGAGAAATTGACCGAACTGGCTGCAGGAAATGAAAAGATCAGCGTATCCAAGACCGGCTGTATCGGCATTTGCCAATATGAGCCGATCGTCGAAGTCATCACGCCTGATCACCAAAAAACAACATATGTAAAAGTTACCCCGGAAAAAGCCGAAATCATTTATAAAGAGCATCTGCTCGGCGGAACTCCTGTTCCGGATTATCTGGTAGGAACAGTTCTTCCTTCCGGAGAAGATGAAACCGCCACCTGTCTGGAAGAGACCATCTTCTATAAAAAACAGCACCGCATCGCGCTGCGTAACTGCGGGCGGATCGATCCGGAACAGATCGATCAGTATATCGCAACAGATGGCTATCAGGCATTGGGGAAAGTCTTAACGACCATGTCTCCGGATGATGTGATCCAGACCATGCTGGATTCCGGGCTCCGCGGACGCGGCGGTGCAGGATTCCCAACCGGTTTGAAATGGAAATTTGCCAGCGGTAACCGCGGCAACGTACAGAAATATGTCTGCTGTAATGCAGACGAAGGCGACCCTGGTGCATTCATGGATCGTGCAGTCCTGGAAGGCGATCCTCATGCTGTGCTGGAAGCAATGGCCATTGCCGGCTATGCGATCGGTGCATCCATGGGTTACATCTACGTCAGAGCAGAATACCCGACCGCTATTGCGCGTCTTCGCATCGCGATCAGTCAGGCGAAAGAACTGGGCCTGCTGGGAGACAATATCTTCGGAACTGACTTCAGTTTTGACATTGACCTGCGGTTAGGCTCCGGCGCATTTGTCTGCGGTGAGGAAACTGCACTGATGACCTCAATCGAAGGAAACCGCGGTGAACCGAGACCTCGTCCGCCATTCCCGGCAGTCAAAGGTCTGTTCCAGCAGCCGACTATTCTGAACAACGTAGAGACCTGGGCAAATATCCCGCGGATCATCCTGAATGGTGCAGAATGGTTCTCCTCTATGGGAACTGAGAAGTCCAAAGGAACCAAAGTCTTCGCATTGGGCGGCAAGATCAACAACACCGGCCTTGTGGAGATTGAAATGGGCACCACGCTGCGTGAAGTCATAGAAGAGATAGGCGGCGGCATCCCGAACGGCAAAGAGTTCAAAGCTGCACAGACCGGCGGTCCGTCCGGCGGCTGTATTTCAAAAGAAAACTACGATGTTCCGATCGATTATGACAACCTGATCGCCATCGGTTCCATGATGGGTTCCGGCGGTCTGATTGTTATGGATGAAGACAACTGCATGGTCGATATAGCAAAATTCTTCCTGGAGTTCACTGTCGATGAATCCTGCGGCAAATGTACTCCATGCCGTATCGGGACCAGACGTCTTCTGGAGATCATGGAAAAGATCACCAGCGGCACCGCAACGATGAAGGATCTTGAGCATCTGGAGGAACTGGCTACTTATATCAAAGAAGATGCCCTCTGCGGACTTGGCCAGACAGCTCCAAATCCGGTCCTTTCTACTTTGCGCTACTTCCGTCATGAATATGAGGCACATATCAAGAACAAAAAATGTCCGGCAGGCGTCTGCAAGGATCTGCTTGTTTTCAGCATCAATCCGCATCTTTGCGTGGGCTGTGGTCTTTGCCAGAGCAAATGTCCGACCGGTGCAATCTTTGGCACACTAAGAAAGCCTCATGTCATTAACCCTGAAATCTGCATTCGTTGCGGAACCTGTATCTCCGCATGTAAGCAAGAAGCTGTAGAAGTAGTCTGAGAAAGGAGGAGAGAAAAATGGCTGATGTTAATATCAAGATCAACAATGTTGATTACCAGGTGCCGGAAGGCATTACAATTCTGGAAGCCGCACGCATGGCAAACATTCACATCCCGACTCTCTGCTTTCTGAAAGAGGTCAACGAGATTGGTGCCTGCCGTATGTGCGTTGTGGAAGTCAAAGGTGCAAAAGGACTGGTCACTTCCTGTGTCTATCCGGTTTCGGATGGCATGGAGATCTTTACGCATACCAAACGCGTCATCGACTCCCGTGTTAAAAACCTGCAGCTTCTGTTATCCAACCATAACAGAGAGTGTCTTTCCTGCGTACGCAGCGGCAATTGCGAACTGCAGTCTCTCTGCCGCCTGTATGACATCCGGGAAGACTCTATTTACGACGGTGAAAAACCGCTGTACGACCTGGATGGATCCGCTGTCCATCTGGTTCGCGACAATAATAAATGTATCCTTTGCAGAAGGTGCACGGCGGTCTGCGAAAAGTATCAGGGTGTCGGCGTCATCGGTCCGAACGAAAGAGGATTTAATACAAATATTGGCAGTCCATTTAATATGAAGCTGGCAGATACCAGCTGTGTATGCTGCGGACAGTGCATCACGGTCTGTCCGACCGGTGCATTGGCAGAAAAAGATAATACATTTGATGTCTTTACCGCAATTGAAGATCCGACCAAGCACGTGATCGTGCAGGTAGCACCTTCTGTCCGGGCAGGTCTCGGAGAGGAATTCGGACTTCCGGTTGGTGTAGGCGTAGAGGGTCAGATGATCAATGCACTGCGTGCACTGGGTTTTGACAAGGTATTCGATACAAACTTCTCCGCTGACCTGACAATCATGGAAGAATCAAATGAATTCATCCAAAGAGTCCAGAACGGAGGAAAACTTCCGCTGATCACCTCCTGCTCGCCAGGATGGATCAAGTACTGTGAGCATTATCATCCGGACATGATCCCTCATCTTTCCAGCTGCAAATCTCCGCAGCAGATGTTCGGTGCGATCGCTAAGTCTTATTATGCAGAGAAAGCCGGAATCGATCCAAAAGATATCGTCATGGTCAGCGTGATGCCATGTACCGCAAAGAAATTTGAGATTGGCAGAGACGATCAGGCAGCAAACGGCGTTCCTGATGTAGATATTGCGATCACGACCAGAGAACTGGCAAGAATGATCAAGCGTGCAAACATCGACTTCCTGGCACTGCCGAAAGAAGGCGTGTTTGATGATCCGCTCGGAAAATCCACTGGTGCAGGCGTTATCTTCGGTGCAACCGGCGGCGTGATGGAGGCTGCTCTCCGTACGGCTGTGGAAAAACTGACCGGCAAAGAACTGGAGAATGTTGAATTCACAGAGATCCGCGGAACGGACGGCATCAAAGAAGCAACTTACAATGTGGCTGGCATGGATGTAAACATCTGTGTCTGCTCCGGAACTGCAAATGCCAACAAGGTGCTGAACATGGTTAAGAGCGGTGAGAAGAATTATCACTTCATCGAGATCATGTGCTGCCCGGGCGGCTGTGTAAATGGCGGAGGTCAGCCACGGCAGCCTGCGGAAGTCCGCAACTTTGTGGATATCAAAGCTCTGCGTGCAAAGGCCCTGTATGATCTGGATAAAGAACGCCCGCTGCGGAAGTCCCATGAAAATCCGGACATCATTACTTTGTATGATGAATTTCTGGGTGAGCCGGGAAGCCACAAGGCACATGCCCTGCTGCACACCAGCTACATCAAAAGACCGATGTACAATGATCCAAAATCCCATCCGGTTAAAAAATAAGATTGTGAAACAGAAAATGAAAAAAATGAAACAGGAGCGGTCAACCGCTCCTGTTTTTTTCTGCTCCAAATACCCTGAATATAAAGACAATACTCCTTTTGGAAAAACTTTACTTCAGAACCTGTTAAAAACAGGCATTTTGCAAAGGCTGCAACAGTAACTTTCGAAAAAAAGCCATAAAAATTCGTTTTTGTCCCTCTTTTGGCTGTAAAAAACGGGTCATTTCATTTGAAGTGTACTAGTCAACAAAAAGTAGACACTGTTTTCAATTACTAACCAACTGATTTCCAAGGTGATACTCCCTGTATTGCCTTGGAGTCAGATAATTCAAAGCGTACGCAGGCCGTTCTTCGTTGTAGAACCGGATATAGTCGG
>JAZNHY010000254.1:0-15355 GCA_045577235.1 Lachnospiraceae bacterium | reverse complement strand
ACCGTCCATCATCTGGATCATATCCAGAACCAGGGTCTCATACTTATGGCCGTTTGGCTGCTCCGGTTTGATCTTATTTCCATTTTCATCCACATAAGGAATTTTCTTATCTACAATATGAAGCGGCATCTGATCATTCGCAATCCGTTCCAGCTCCTCTAATGAAAACAGATAATTCAGGATCACACCAAAGTTATAAGCGAGTTCTCCGTCCTCATTCTTTTCTTCCATCATCGCATCCGTCAGTTCGTAATATTCTACGATGGATGGACGTCCATCCCTGTTGCAGATCACACCGACTTTCTCGTCCGGCGCTGCTTTACGGATCACTTTCGCGCCAATCGGCTTGCCTGATTTGATCGTAGCTCCGACAAAGACCGGATCTGCAATCCTTTGCAGCACATTATCCACTGCAA
The DNA here is from genome assembly GCA_045577235.1 of Lachnospiraceae bacterium. Classification (GTDB taxonomy): domain Bacteria; phylum Bacillota; class Clostridia; order Lachnospirales; family Lachnospiraceae; genus RGIG5612. The sequence goes on along the minus strand of JAZNHY010000254.1, from coordinate 14,939 downwards.
AGATATTCAGCCATTTTACGCCCATTTCTTTGATCTTATCTACTAAACCGGCTTTTTTCAGCGAAATAAACCAGCCGCCGTTTCCGTTCGGAGAAAGAGAGATATGTCCTTTTTCTTCCAGATACACTTTCCCATTGAAGTCAGTGGATGGAGCCATTTCCTGAATAAAGAAGAAAACAAAATCCGGATTATAGCCAAAAAAATCATGCTCACGGAAAAAGGCACGCGTTGCAGTATCATTTTTATCACTTGTCATAATCAGAAGCGGGATCCATGCATCTGCAGCCTTCTTTACGTCCATCAGATTATTGATCAGACACTGAAAGATAAAAAGTTCTTTTGTTAAACCTACATTCAAAGTTCCTTTCGGACCGTCCAGGCCAAGACGCGTTCCCTGTCCGCCGGCTAACAAAACTGCTGCCACTTCATTGTTTTGGATCGCACGAATGCCTTCCTTCCGAAATTCTGCTTCCTGATCATGGATCTGATCCAATGTCAATGCACCAATAGGCGTGATCTCGCCACCGCCGTCACTCCCCTGCGGATGATCGATCATATCAAAATCAATACGGCTGATCTCCTCTAAAAGGGCCTTTTGCTCATCCTCATTCAACTCTTCATAGAACCTAAGGAGCTGTGTCTGGCCTCTTTCTTCCAACTGTTTTCTGATTTGTTCAAATGTCATATCCTTTACCTGCTCTCTCCGTATATTCTGGCTGCTTCTACGTAAGTCTGGATATTCTCCGCGCTTGCTATAAGCTGCTCTGCTGTTACTTCTTTTTTGACGACTGCCGGGCATCCTACGATCAGGGAGTGATCCGGAAAGACCTTTCCTTCCGTCACCACAGCACCTGCTCCGACAATACAGTCTTTTCCGATCACTGCATGATTCAAAATGATCGCACCCATTCCTACTAGCGTTCCGTCACCAATCGTACACCCGTGAATGATGCAGTTATGTCCGATCGTCACATTTTCACCAATGACGACTTCATCTCCCATATCCATATGAACAACGGAATTATCCTGTACATTGGAATTCTTTCCCACGTAGATCGGGCCTTCATCCCCGCGCAGTACAGCTCCGAACCAGATATTCGTATTTTCACCCAGTGTAACATCTCCGATCACTGACGCATTATCCGCAATAAACAACGCTTTTTCCACGTTTGGGGTCTTTCCCTGAAAATCCAAGATCATACTGATTCCTCCGTGAAATTAATCTGAATTAATATAGCACAAACAGTTGATAAAAGCCAATCTTTGCACTAATATTATCCTAATTATGAGGTTCAATCAATCGCAATCGCGGGCAATTGACCATTTCCGGGGACCTTCTCTTGTCCTCGCCGGTCCCGGAAGCGGGAAAACGGCAGTCATCACCTATCGCGTAAAAAACCTGATCGAAAAATACCATATTCCGCCCTGCAAGATCCTTGTGCTCACGTTTTCAAAAGCAGCTGCCAGGGAAATGGAAGAGCGCTTCTTTTCTTTGCATTCAGCCGGTATCAGTAAGGAAAACTGCCCGCTGTTCGGGACTTTTCATGGTTTTTTCTTTTCTGTCCTCCGTTCCTATGAAAGCAATGGACCAAATAAGGTCCTTTCCTCTGCAGGAAAGAGAAGGCTCCTGCAGGAAGAAGGAATGCGTCTGCATATTAATCAGGAGGAAGACTTTTTTTGGGAAACACTGGAGCACGAGATCAGCCAGGTCAAAAGCAATCTTTCTGCTGTGCCTTCCTCTTCCATCCTTTCTCCGGAATCCTTTCAAAGGCTCTATGAGGCATATGAAGCAGCACTTTCAGCCAACCAGCTGCTGGATTTTGATGACATCCTCAGCCAGACACTGGAATTACTTTCGCTCCGGAAAGATATTCTTTCGTCCCTGCAGGATCATTTTTCTTATTTTCTGATTGATGAGTTTCAGGATGTCAGCCGGATCCAGTATTCCATAATGAATCTGCTGGCAGAAAGAGATCGCAATCTGTTTGCTGTAGGGGACGATGACCAGTCAATTTATGCTTTTCGCGGCGCTTCCGCAGGGATCATGAAACAGTTCCTTCTGGATTATCCTGAAGCAGAAAGAATCCTTCTTAATGTAAACTACCGCAGTACAGCCTCAATCATTCATTCCGCACTGCAGGTCATAGCAGGCAATCCGGACAGATTCCGAAAAGAGATCCTGTGTCCCACAAAAACAGAAGATCCGGATGCCTTTTCCATCAGGGAAGAAGAAAACCTGGAAGAGGAATACCTCCATATAGCAGAAAAGATTTCTTCCTTACTCCGGCAAGGAATGCAGTCGGACCAGATTGCGATCCTCCTTAGAAGTACTACAGACCTTTCCCTTCTAAGGCAGATCCTTCACCGGCAGGGGGTTCCCATAAAAGAGCAGATTGCTTCTGATCCTGTATTTGACAGCTTCCTTTGCAAAGACCTGACGTCCTATATGAAAACCGCCTTATCCCTGTCCGGGCAGATCACCAGAGAGGACGGACTGCGGGGAGAGTTCCTTAGGATCCTGAACCGCCCCTCCCGTTTCCTGTCAAGACAGGCCTTGCCAGATAATGACAGCCTCCAGGAAAGTGTCCGTTCCTTCTTTTCTTCCCTGTGCAAATATTATTCAAACCATGCTGCTGCGTCAGAGCGTATCATTCGTTTCAAAGAGGATTTAATAGCCCTTTCTTCCTGTGCACCCTATGCAGCGATCAGCTATATATGGAACCGGATCGGATATAAAGAATATGTGAAGGAATACTGCAAAAATAATCACAGGGATTATTCTGCTTATGAAAAGATGCTTTCTGTTCTTTTAGAAGCCAGCAAAGGACTTGTTTCTTTTCAGCAATGGGAAGAGCTCCTGCAGGAAAAAGCGGTCGCTTTACCTGAAGGAGAAAACAAAGGGGTATGCGTCATGACCATACATGCTTCGAAAGGATTAGAATTTGATACAGTCTTTCTTCCTGATCTGAATGAGGGACTGCTGCCACATAAAAAGGCGCCCTCCCCTGAACAGATACAGGAGGAGCGCCGCCTTTTGTATGTTGCCATGACAAGAGCCCGCAGGAGGCTGTTTCTAAGCTATGTCCGGGATTATCACAATAAAAAAGCAACCCGTTCAAGATTTCTGGATTGCTTTTTCTGATCATTATTTATGCTTCCAATTTTTGGATACCAAACCGGATCCTTCTCAGTGATTCCTCTTTTCCAAGGATCTCCATGATTTCAAATGCTCCGCCCGGTGTACTTTGTTTGCCTGACACGGCAGTCCGAAGCGGCCAGAGGACTACGCCATTCTTAACACCTTTTTCCTCGATGTATTTCATAATACGATCATGCAGTCCTTCTGCAGAATAATCTGTCTGCTCTTCCAGGATCGGAAGTGTTTCTTTTAAAACCTCCAGTGCGATCTCAGAATTGGTCTTCATCTTTTTATGTGTATACATTTCCACATCATAAGATGGCATCTGGTTCAGGAAGTCGATCTTCTCAGCAATATCCGGGAAGACTTCAATACGGGTACGAACCAGCGCAAGGATCTTATCAATTGCATCCTCAGAGAGCTTCACCCCATCAGATGTCACTACATAGTCATCTCCTGCCTGTGCGAAGGCTGCCTTAACATAAGACTCTGCCGCCTTTTTAAAGGCTGCCTCATCCATGGCTTTGATATATTCACCATTCATCCAGCGAAGTTTAACCATATCAAAAACTGCCGGACTCTTATTGACGCGTTTGTAATCGAAGCGTTCGATCAGTTCCTGCAAAGAAAAGATCTCATCGGTTCCCTCCGGACTCCATCCGAGAAGTGCAATGAAGTTCACAATCGCTTCCGGCAAAAATCCCTGTTCCACCAGATCTTCAAAAGAAGAATGACCGCTCCGTTTGGACAGCTTATGATGCTCTTCATCGGTGATCAGAGGGAGATGCACAAATACCGGAGGCTCCCAGCCAAATGCTTCATACAGACGAATATATTTCGGTGTGGAAGACAGATACTCATTTCCTCTGACGACATGTGTGATCCCCATCAGATGGTCATCCACAACATTTGCGAAATTGTAAGTCGGATAGCCGTCTGACTTGATCAGAATCATGTCATCTAACTCGGCATTTTCTACCGTGATCTCTCCGTAAATATCATCGTAAAAAGATGTCGTTCCTTCATTCGGGATATTCTGACGGATCACGAACGGCACACCCTGCGTCAGTTTTTCTTCCACTTCTTCTTTGGAAAGATGCAGGCAGTGTTTGTCATACGCTACGATTTCTTTGCCGGCAATGGTCTGTTTTAAGGATTCCAGACGTTCTTTGGTGCAGAAGCAGTAATATGCCTCGCCTTTCTCTACCAGTTTTTTTGCATACTCCATGTAGATACCTGCCGTAACACGTTCCGACTGGACATACGGTCCGCAGTCGCCCGGCTTATCTGGTCCTTCATCATAATCCAGACCCGTTTCTTCCATGGTGCGGTAAATAATCTCCAGGGCTCCTTCAAAGAAGCGCTCCTGATCCGTATCCTCAATACGCAGAATAAATTCTCCGCCTTCATGTCTTGCGATCAGATACTCGTAAAGTGCCGTTCTTAAATTACCAACATGCATCCTGCCTGTTGGGCTCGGTGCATATCTTGTTCGGATCTTCATAATCACCTCAATCAGTCAGTTATTATTTTGCCGTTATGTATCCTTTTGCAGTCAGCAGTTCTGCCAGAAGGATTGCTCCTCCTGCTGCACCGCGGACTGTATTATGGGAAAGTCCCACAAATTTGTAATCAAACAATGTATCTTCTCTGAGTCTTCCCAGGCTGACGCCCATTCCGTTTTCATAATCACGGTCCAGCTTCGGCTGCGGACGGTTATCTTCTTCAAAATACTGAATGAACTGCTTTGGAGCGCTCGGAAGGTCAAGATCCTGCGGCTCTCCTTTGAAGGCTTTCCATCTTTCCAGGATTTCTTCTTTTGTCGGCTTCTTTTCGAAATTGACAAATACTGCAGCAGTGTGCCCGTCCTGTACTGCTACACGCAGACACTGCGCAGAGATCAGAGGGGTCTTTGCCGGAACGATCTCGCCTTTTTCATCGTCAACTTTACCCCAGACACGCAGCGGTTCCAATTCGCTCTTTTCCTCTTCCCCGCCGATATATGGAATGACGTTTTCTACCATTTCCGGCCAGTCAGCAAATGTCTTGCCTGCGCCGGAGATAGCCTGGTATGTGCAGACTGCCACTTCTTTCGGGCCGAACTCTTTCAGCGCTTCAAGTGCCGGCGTATAGCTTTGGATCGAGCAGTTTGGTTTTACTGCAACAAAACCTCTTTGTGTTCCGAGACGTTTCTTCTGATATTTAATAACTTCCAGATGATCTGCATTGATTTCCGGAACGACCATAGGCACATCCGGTGTCCATCTGTGTGCGGAATTGTTGGATACGACCGGTGTTTCTGTCTTTGCATAAGCATCCTCAAATGCGCGGATCTCTTCTTTTGTCATATCAACGGCGCTGAAGCAGAAATCTACTTCTTTCGCATTCTCTTCGATGTCGTTAATATTTTTCACGATCATCGTTTTAAGTCTTTCCGGCATTGGTGCGGCCAGTTTCCACTTGCTTCCTGCGGCCTCTTCATATGTCTTACCGGCACTCCTCTCCGATGCAGCCAGCAGAACGACTTCAAACCAAGGGTGGCCTTCCAGGAGTGTCACAAAGCGCTGCCCTACCATTCCTGTTGCGCCTAAAACACCTACTTTTAACTTCTTATCCATTTCAACTCCTCCTTCCTTTCTTTTTTCTGTTTCTACAGAGTGAAATTAACGTTCATAATAAAACGAAAGGAAACATTTTTCAACTATTGTTTTATTGTCTCAGCTTCGTTCCTCGTGTATCTCTTTTTGCCAGTTTCAGCTTCATCAGTTCTACTTCTTTATTGTGATACTGAATGGATGTCTTATCCCCGAATCCGACAATGTAGACCTTATCGATCTCATCGTCTTTATTCAGGCGGATGCCGCGGACACCAACTGCCCCTTTATGTTTGGAAGGGATCTCACTCAGCTTAAAGCGGAGGAAGACGCCGTCCTTCGTCTGCAGAACAGCCATCTTATTGGTCGTGAAGGCTGCCTCCTCCTGTGAATTATCTTCTGCTTCTTTCGGCTCATCATCATCCAGAAGAACTTCTTCTGAAGTTGTTCCGTCATTAATATCAATAAACTCAAAGGTCAGCTGATCATCCGGATCAAAGAACTCATTGAAGCCGTCGTCTGAACCTCCTGTGATCGCAATGTTCTCTTCTTCCTCATAAACCGGGGTCTTGAAAACTTTCTGGCTGGATGCATCAAACAGTTCAATACTGACCACTTCATCCTTATCATTCAGTTTGGTAGCTGCTGCCGTCTGTCTGCTGATGTCAAATTCGGATGCATCCACAAATTTCATCATGCCCTTCTTTGTTGTGAAAAGCATCATATTCATTTTCAGCTGGCTGAGCGGACAGATCTGGATAATATCTTCTGTTGCACTGGTATAGTTGCACAGATTATCGATTGGGATACCCTTGTCTTTTGGCTTCTTCAGCGGCAGCTTTGTGACCTTCAGCTGATGAACTATACCCGTCTGCGTAAAGATGCAGATACGGTCGGTATTCATGCAGCGAAGCACATATTTATTCTCTGCGTCGATCGTCTCCACATTCTTCTCATAAGCAGCAGGGTCGATCGTTTTTGCATAGCCGAAATGATCCATCAGGAAGACAACTTCCTGTTCCTTCACTTTTTCTTCTTCAAAGACTGCTTCTTCTGCATTCTCAATGGCAGTCTTCCGCTCAAATCCGTACTCTTTTTTAATTGCCTCCAGATCCTTGATAATGACCTTCTTCATGGCGTTTTTATCATTTAAGATCTTCTCGTATTCTGCAATCTCTTTAAGAAGTTTTTCGTACTCTTCTTTCAGCTGCAGGATCTCCAGTCCGATCAATTTAGCAAGACGGAGGTCTAAGATTGCCTGTGCCTGTTTTTCCGTAAAAGAGAGTTTGGAAGCTTCCTTTTTGGATTCGGCAGATTTAAACTTGATCTCCTTCACATTTCCGTTGATCAGGCAGTCCTTTGCCTGCGCAAGGCTTTGGGAACCGCGGATCACTTCGATGATCAGGTCGATGATATCGCAGGCTTTGATCAGACCTTCCTTGATCTCTTTCTGCTCTTTATCTTTTTCCAGAAGTGTGGTGTACTTGCGGGTATTGATCTCATACTGGAAGGCCGTGCAGTGCTCCAGGATCTGCTTCAATCCCAGAACTTCCGGTTTGCCGTCCACAATGGCCAGCATATTGACTCCAAACGTATCTTCCAGTTTGGTCTTTTTATAGAGCATATTCTCGATCTTGACCGGGTCTGCTCCTTTTTTTAATTCCAGTACGATCCGAATTCCTTCTTTGGATGATTCATTGGAGACATCAACAATATCCGTAGTTTTTTTACTTTCCACCAGATCACAGACATCCAGGATAAACTTGCCGATGTTCGCGCCGATCATAGTATATGGGATCTCTGTAATGACCAGTTTGTCTCTGTCGCTTTTTCTTCTGCCCTGCTCCAGCTCCACTTTGCCGCGAAGTTTGATCTTGCCGCTTCCGCTTTCGTATATCTCTTTCAGTTCCGACTGGTTGATCACAATGCCTCCGGTCGGGAAATCCGGGCCCGGCATGTATTCCATGAGTTCTTCCGTCTTGATGGAAGGCTTTTTCATGTATGCGATCATGGCATCGACAACTTCATTCAGGTTATGTGTCGGGATATTAGTCGTCATACCGACTGCGATACCCTCTGCCCCATTGATCAGGATATTCGGGATGCGGACCGGGAGCACTTCCGGTTCTCTCTCTGTCTCATCAAAGTTTGGTACGAAATCCACAACATTTTTATCCAGATCTGCAAGGTAGACGTCCTGGGTAAACTTCTGCAGTCTGGCTTCTGTATAACGCATAGCCGCCGCGCCATCTCCTTCGATTGATCCGAAGTTGCCATGGCCGTCGACTAACGGCATGCCCTTTTTGAAATCCTGTTCCATAACGACCAGGGTCTCATAAATGGAAGAATCACCATGCGGATGATATTTACCCATGGCATCTCCGACGATACGGGCGGATTTCCTATGTGGTCTGTCTGAACGGAGTCCTAACTGGCTCATCGCATAAAGGACTCTTCTCTGAACCGGTTTCAGACCGTCCCTGATATCCGGTACCGCACGGGCGCAGATGACACTCATCGCATAATCAATATACGATTTCTGCATCACGTCGGAATATTCACTGCTAATAATTCTTTCTGCCATAAACTTTTCTCACTTTATAATTAAACATCGAGTTCAGCCAGATAAGCGTTATCATGGATGAACTGCTTACGCGGTGCTACATCGTTGCCCATCAGCATTTCTGTCACCTCCGAAGCAAGACGTGCATCATCGATCTCCACTTTCTTCAGTACCCGGTGCTCCGGATCCAGTGTTGTCTCCCAAAGCTGCTCTGCATCCATCTCACCTAAACCTTTGTAACGCTGCAGAATAAAGTCATTCTTATGCGTATTGCGGTATTTCTCCAGGGCAAGGTCATCATACAGATACTCTTCTTCTCCCTTTTTCGGGATAGCTTTATAAAGCGGCGGAGTTGCCAGATAGACATGGCCTGCCTGGATCAGTTCCGGCATGAACCGGTAAAAGAAGGTCAGCAGCAGCGTGGCAATATGCGCACCGTCCACATCGGCATCTGTCATAATGATGATCTTGTTGTAGCGCAGTTTACTGATATCAAAATCATTTCCGTATCCTTCTGAGAAACCACAGCCGAATGCCTGGATCATCGTTTTGATCTCTGCATTCGCAAGCACTTTATCGATGGATGCTTTTTCCACGTTCAGGATCTTACCTCGGATCGGAAGGATAGCCTGCGTCCGTCTGTTGCGCGCTGTTTTTGCGCTGCCTCCGGCGGAATCACCCTCAACGATAAAGACCTCACATTCTTCCGGATTTCTGCTCTCGCAGTTAGCAAGCTTTCCGTTTCCTTCCATCACGAACTTTGTCTTGGAAAGCATGTTCGTCTTGGTCTTTTCCTGTGCTTTACGGATCTTAGCGCTCTTTTCCGCACAGGCGATCGTTGCTTTCAGGTTTTCCAGATTTTTATCAAAGTAGCGTTCCAGTTCCTCACCGGTAATATCACTCGTTACTTTCTGCGCATCCGGATTGTCCAGTTTGGTTTTTGTCTGTCCCTCAAATCTCGGATCCGGATGTTTTATTGCCACGATTGCAGTCATTCCATTGCGGGCATCTGCGCCGGTGAAGTTTTCATCTTTTTCTTTCAGAACACCCAGTTCCCTTGCATAGGTATTGATCAGCTGGGTAAAACGAGCTTTAAAACCGGTAAGATGCGTTCCGCCTTCCTGTGTATAAATATTGTTGCAGAACCCCAGAATGTTTTCCTGGAAATCATTAGTAAACTGGAAAGCAACCTCCAGTTCAATTCCCTCTTCTTTGCCTTTGAAATATACCACCGGGGCGACAGCCTCTTTTCCGGTATTCAGTTCATCAATGTAAGCAACCAGTCCGCGCGGCTCAAAGAACACAACCTCTTCCGTTTCATTAAAGCGCTTGTTTTGGAAGATCAGGGTCAGTTCCGGGTTCAGATACGCGGTCTCATGCAGACGCGATTTGATGGCATCCGCACGGAAATAGGTTTTCTCAAAGATCTCTTTATCCGGCATGAACTGAACCATGGTCCCGGTATCACTCTTCCGGCAGGTTCCTTTCTCTGTCAGGTTGCAGGTCTTTTTTCCGCGTTCAAAGCGCTGATTATAAACGATGCCGTCTTTTTTGACTGTCACTTCCAGCCACTCACTCAGTGCATTGACAACAGATGCTCCGACACCATGAAGGCCGCCGGAGATCTTGTAGTTTCCGTCACCAAATTTTCCGCCTGCGTGGAGCATGGTGTAGACCACCTCCACGGCCGGCAGTCCCGTTTTCTTATTGATCCCTACCGGAATACCACGGCCGTTATCGATGATGGTAACAGAACCATCCTCATTTAAGCTTACCGATATTTCGCTACAGTACCCTGCCAGATGCTCATCTACAGCATTATCCACGATCTCATAAATCAGGTGATTCAGACCCTTTGTGGAAACACTGCCGATGTACATGCCCGGCCGGCGCCTGACGGCCTCCAGCCCTTCCAGTATGGTTATGGAATCCGCATTATAGTTATCTGTTTTTTCTTTTTTTGCCATAAATTTTCCTTGTTATCTGATCCGTTCCGGAAGACCGATCTTCTTCTGTACTTTGCGCAGCGTTTTCTCTGCAAAATAAGAAGCCTTCTCTCCGTTATTCTTAATGACGCTGTCCACGTATGCTTTATCTTTAGACAATTGTTCAAACCGTTCTCTGATCGGAGCCAGTACATCTGCAACTGTTTCTCCGACAGCCAGTTTGAATTCGCCGTAACCCTTCTGGTCAAATTCACGTTCGATTTCCTCGATGCTCTTTCCAGACGCTACGCTGTAGATATCCATCAGGTTCATGATGCCCGGTTTATCTTCCCGGTAAACAATGCTGGTGTCTGAATCGGTAATTGCCCGTTTGAATTTTCGGATGATCGTATCCTTATCGTCCAAAATATAGACAACGCTGTTCTGATTCTCATCCGACTTGCTCATTTTCTTTGTCGGATCTGCAAGAGACATGATCCTGGCACCGGTTTTTCCGATATAAGCTTCAGGAATTGTAAAGACATCTACATAAATACCATTAAAACGTTCTGCGATATCTCTGGTTAATTCCAGATGTTGTCTCTGGTCATCTCCTACCGGAACAGCGTCAGCCTGATAGAGAAGGATGTCGCATGCCATCAGGACCGGATAGGTCAAAAGACCTGCATTGATATTATCTGAATGCTTAGCACTTTTATCTTTAAACTGTGTCATGCGGTTCAGTTCTCCAAGATAGGTAAAGCATCCCATGATCCATGCCAGTTCTGCATGTGCCGGAACGGAGGACTGATAGTACAGGCAGTTCTTTTCCGGATCCAATCCTGCTGCCATATACATCATAAGAACGTCTCGTGCACTCTTGCGAAGTTCTGCCGGTTCCCGGCGGATGGTCAGTGCATGCAGATCTGCAACTGCAAAAAAGCATTCATATTCATCGCTTAAATTGACCCAATTATGCAGTGCTCCGAAATAATTGCCAATGTGAAGGCCTCCTGTTGCCTGCATTGCACTATAAAGAACTTTTTTGTCTCCGATCATTTCTTTGTCCCTCTCTACTCTCTGAAATCTTTTCTGCGTACATACTGTCTGTAATAATAGACAATATCAAAATGTGTCTGTTCTTCGGATTCCGACGTTAGTACCCACTCCGCCATTTTATCCAGATTTGGGAAATAGGTATCTGCCTGGTAGGAATAATCGATATAAGTCACATAGGCTTCATCGCAGTATGGAAGCAGCTGTTCATAGATCTCTTTCCCTCCGGCAATATAAATGTCGGCATCTTCTTTCCGGGCAGCTTCCAGTGCTTCTTCCACACTGTGGGCTATGATCACATCGGGTTCATGAAAATCTTCATTCCGTGTCATGATCACATTGACCCGGTTTGGAAGCGGTTTTCCTCCAGGAAGGCTTTCCAGTGTTTTCCGTCCCATGATCACCACCTGATCAGTTGTGGTCAGACGGAAAAATCTCTGGTCATCCGGGATGTTTGTCAACAGCTTTCCTGCTTTTCCAATCGCCCAGTTTTTATCGACTGCAACAATCGCTCTGATCATATTGTTTTCTCCTATCACATGGATTGTATGGATACTTCTGCATCGACGTGGAAGCCCGAGACCGGCCGAAATGCGAATTATTTTAGCGAGCTGTGCGGCCGGATCGGTGCCAGTCGAGGACTGTTTGAGCGAAGCGAGTTCCGCAGACGGCACCGTGCTTATCCGGGGGTGCAGCGAGGTTAGATAATTCGCGCTTGAGGAAGGTCCGGGATTACACGGCGGTGCTGAAGCACACATGCGCCCATAGTTAGTTTATAATACCAAAAACAGACTGTAAAAACAAGAAAAAACCACAATATATTGTGATTTTTCAACCTTTTAGCACCTATTTCTTGTGTCATCCACTACTGCATCTTTTCAAACAGAAAAACAGCGGTCCCGCTTTTCGCAGAACCGCTGTAAAATGCTTATTTGTTATTGATTAAGATCAGCCGAGCTTCATCTCTCTGAAGAAGTTAGAGCTCACGCCAAACCGTTCCTGATTGTATGCAGCAATCTCCTCGCAGGCATCCCCATAAACGCCAGGGAATGTGCTCATCGGTCCTCCCTGTGTGATACATGGGATAAATCCATTCGGAGTCTCATATTCATCCATGACCTTGCGCACCCAGTATCTGGTGTTCTCTCTGCTGTAGTCCGGATTGTCGACCCAAGCAGAATCAATACCAGTCATGAATCCGATCTGTCCTTTGTACTTATCTACCAGTTCATGAATGTTGTTCGTACTCATGCCGCCCTGCCATACATCGATACCCATCTCGATCATATCCGGAACTAACGTTGCAGCATAGGAGTCGGAATGATGCACGATCAGCTCAACACCATTTTTATGGAAGTATCCATAGATTTCCTTATAAGCATCCAGGAAGAAATCTTCAAACATGGCCGGAGAAATGAATGTGGACTGCTGGCTTCCCCAGTCATCATGATGGAAAATAGCCTCCGGGTGCAGATGTGCGCAGATATCTTCTGCTTTCTCCAGCTCGAAATCCCTGATGACTTTAATAATGTCATGGACCTCATCCGGATACTCGTAAAGAGCGATCAGGAAACGCTGGATCTCCATAAAGTGATGGCAGTTCTCAAAGATGCCAGGTGCCATCATAACAGTCAGAAATTGATTATCTTTGTCCAGTCCATCTGCGATCTTCTTTGGAAGTTCCCATGCTTCATCAGGGAACCCGGAAGCCTGCGGAGCATGCAGATAGTCCTGCCAGTGCTCAATATCTTTGATCAGGATCTTATCTGGTGTATGTACCGGGAATGATCCTGGAGTTCCTTCCGGCCATGACATCGTTACGCCCCACGCATTGACAATCGGTTCGCCGCCATATTTCGGCAATGCAACACCTACACTTGGTGTAAATGTCATGCCCAGATACTCATACTGGTTGACAAAACGATCCGGATGGCCATCTTTCTTTAAAGTTTCTCTGACATTTTCTTTGACTGTTAACATATTCTTTCTCCTTCCAACACTTATCCTATCCTTTTGAACTGAGGGTTATTTTTTTCTTTTGTACTGCCTTGCTCTTCTGGCAGCACGGTTTTCATATTCGGACTGCTGTTCCAGCCATTCTTTATGCTTCTTTTCCTGTGCACGGCGAAGCGGAATCCCAACGCCCAAAGAGACGCCCAAGATCACGACAACGATAACAGCGATCATAATAATAAACATTTTATCTTCCGATACTGTTTCTGCAGCCTTCTCTGCTAAAGAACAAGCTGTTAAGAAAAACGTCATAAATACGCCAAGGCCTGCCAGCAGTATCAAATACCTTTTCTTCATAAAAACCTCCCTATTACTTTATGCTGTATCATTATACACCATTATTGAAAAGGGAAAAACTGTTTTTTCATGGGCCAGTGAATATGTTATAATTTCATAGAATTCAAAAAAAGAGGTGTCTTATGACAAAAACAGAGCAATTTCTTGATTTATATAAAAAGCTGGAGAACACAGCAAATACCCACTATCATATCCGCGGCAGCGGAAGTGCGATCGCAAAACTGCAGCGCAGGCAGGAGTTTGCCAACATTCATCAGGAGCTGGATTACATCCGTGATGTCCGCAACCTCCTGACCCATCGTCCGAGGATTGGTGAGTTCTACGCAGTGGAGCCGACGGATGCCATGCTTTCTCTGCTGGAAAAACTGATCGACCGCCTGGAACATCCTCTCAGTGCCATTTGCATTGCTGTTCCTATTGAACAAGTTTTATCTGCCTCCCTGGATTCTCCGGTGCTCGATTCTCTGGAAAAGATGTACAAACGGGCTTTCTCCCATATGCCGATCTTAGAAAACGGCAAGGTGGCCGGTGTATTCAGCGGAAGCTCCCTGATGAACTGTGTTTTGTATAAACATATTATGTTTTCAGGTGATCTGAAATTCAGGGATATCAAGGACACTTTCACATTTGATCAGCATCCTTCGGAAACATTCCGTTTTGTTTCTCGCGACACTTTGGTTTCAGACATCAGCGATATGTTTGATGAGACCCTGCAGCAGGAAGAGCGGATCGGTATGATCTTTGTAACGGAAAATGGTAAATCCGATGAAGAGCTGCTTGGCATCATCACTGCCTGGGATGTGGCTGCCGCCATTAACTAAATGGGTCCGGACAAAGAGCGCGAATTCTTTCAGAAGCGGATGCTTGACCTTTCCGACCGTGCGGAAAGGCAGCAGATCTATACCTGCAGCAATTTTCTGACTCCTTTGGAGCAGGCGCAGCTGCTGTCATCTAAAGAACAATTCTTTCCATTTTATCTGACCGGGGGCAGCAATCTTGCAACCCGTAAAATAGTTGTCTTCGGCAATGAGTCCCTTTTTGGATATCCTTTTGATGATCCAATCCGTGTGATGCAGATATCTCCTAAATCCGAGCGTTTTGCAGAAGAACTGACTCACCGGGATTATCTCGGCTCTATGATGTCGCTTGGAATTGACCGTTCCCTGACAGGTGATATCCTGGTCCGCGGCAAAGAAGCCTTTGTCTATGTGTTGGAATCGATCATTCCATTTCTTTCCGAAAACTTAACCACTATCAGACATTCTCAGGTAATCTGCAGAGAAACGAAATCTGACATTCCGCAGTTGGAGATACAGTTTGAAACGCTGACCGGAAACATTGCTTCGGAGCGT
>JAZNHY010000253.1:0-4177 GCA_045577235.1 Lachnospiraceae bacterium | reverse complement strand
CAGAGGCTGGAGCAGCAGAAATTGTTCCTGGACAGCAGGATGCTGGCCGGTGACATTGAACATTGCTCTTGGTGCGACTGTCTGTGCTACACCAGACGGAAGAAAGGCTGGTCAGCCTATGTCTGATGGTATTTCTCCGGTTCAGTCAATGGATAAGAGCGGCCCGTTTGCAACGATCAACTCCATCCTTAAATTTGACCAGAGCAACTATGCGAACGGAACTCTTTGCAATATGAAGTTCCATCCGACAGCTCTTCAGGGTGAGGGAGGAAATAAAAAGCTTCGTGCCGTTATGGAAACCTATTTCAAGAATGGTGGAATGGAGCTTCAGCTGAATGTCGTTTCTGCCGAAACACTGCGGAAAGCACAGGAGAAGCCGGAAGAGTATCAGGATCTGGTTGTTCGCGTTGCAGGATTCTCCGCATACTTTGTAGAGGTTTATAAAGAGGCACAGGATGATCTGATCCGCCGTACGGAATTGGCTATTTAAGATTTAAAAAAGTATTATCAGGAAGGAATTATTGGAAATGGGAACAGAAAATGTACAAGAACCAGTTGGCCGTCTTTATGACATTCAGGGATTTTCCGTTCAGGATGGTCCGGGGATCCGAACGACAGCATTCCTGAAAGGCTGTCCGCTTCGCTGCCCTTGGTGCCACAGCCCTGAGTCACAGCTGTATAAAAAACAGTTAAGCTGGATGTCTATGCGCTGTCTTGGAGTAGAAGCCTGCAAATCGCGCTGCATCAATGCCTGCACGAAAGGTGCTATTGAATTGGGCCAGACCAGAAAGAATATTGCAGACGATTCAGATATCCAAATGATTCACGTAAAAAGAGATATCTGCGATGACTGCGGCGACTGCGCAGAAAAATGTTATGCGGAGGCTCTGTATCTTTGCGGAAAAGATTATACAGTAAGCGAACTGACAGAACGGCTCATGCAGGATAAGAATTTCTATGATACTTCCGGCGGCGGCGTCACCATCTCAGGCGGCGAACCTTTGATGCAGATTGATTTTGTCGAGCAGGTTTTGAAAAACCTGAAGGATAATGGTGTTCATACAGCATTAGATACGACCGGTTATGCAAAATGGGAAGTGCTTGAACGGACCACACCTTATACGGATCTGTATCTTTACGACCTGAAGCACATGGACAGCAAAAAACATGAGGCTGTCGTAAAAGTACCAAATGAACCAATCCTGGAGAATGTGCAGAAACTTGCAGCGAATGGAAATAAACTGCAGATCAGGATCCCTGTTATCCCGCTGTTTAACCATGATGAAGACAATATCAGAAAGACCGCGGAATTCTGTACCAAGCTTGGAGATGCCGTCACTATGATCCAGCTGCTTCCTTATCACAACTTAGGCGTTATGAAGTATCTGCGTATCAGTGATGAACCTGTTGCAGAGGCAACTCCGCCAAGTGATGAATACATGGAGAAACTGAAAGACATTATGAGTGGATACGGACTGCATGTAACGATTCACTGATAAAGAAAGCGATGAAACATAAAAAGGGGCTCTGATCTGCAGAGCCCCTTTCTATATCTTATTCTATTTATCTGCAAATGAATTACCAACGGGTTCCCAGTTCCATTGCTGCATTAAATCCAAGACGATTTGCTTCTGCGATGTTTTTTACAGCCAGACAGTCGCCAATCTGATAGAACAGCGGAGCAGCCTGCGCAAACGCGGCAGCTTCTTCCTGCCGTCCCTTCATGCCTGAAGCAATGACCACATGGTCAGCCGGGAAGAAAATTTCGCCGTCGGCGTTCTGGCAGGTGACACCCTTTTCGTCAATCTTTAATGCTTTTGTTGAAGTGTGTGCTGAAAGTCCGATCCGATCAATTTCCACATTGACACCCATCTCATGCACCATGTTGTCTCCGCAGTTCAGCTTGTCTGCCATCTCAACGATTTCGACATCTTTCCCCATGTTTTTCAGATAGATGCCCAGCTCAATGCCAACAAGACCTCCTCCGAGGATCACGGTCCTGCCGGTCAATTCTTCTGCATGCGTATAGGCATATTCTGCTGTTATGACATTGCTTTGCTCTACACCCGGGATTGGAGGGATTGCAGCTGTAGCACCAATTGCCGCAATGATCACATCCGGTTTCATTTCTTCTGCATTTTCCGGAGTCAGATCTGTATCCAGAAGCACTTTGATGTCTGCCTCTTTCACGCGGCGGATCTGGTTTTCAATATACTCATGAAGATGCTTTTTGAAAGGTACTTTCTCCTCACAAAGCAGGACGCCTCCAAGCTGACTGCTTTTCTCAGCAATTGTCACTTTGTGGCCGCGTTTTGCAGCGGTCAAGGCTGCCTGCATACCTGCGATACCTCCACCAAGAACAAGAACGTTTTTCGGATGAATAACCTTTAATGGTTCAGTTGCATATTCATGCTCACGGCCAATCTCAGGATTGATGGCACAGCGGTATTGTCCAGTTCCCATAATACTTGAGAAGCAGTAGCTGCACCGGAGACATTTGTCGATGTCATGATCATTTCCGATCCGCGCTTTCAGCGGGAGATCCGGGTCTGCAATTAATCCGCGCGCCACATTTACAATATCTGCTTTTCCGCTGGCGATGATCTCTTCCATTAGAACCGGATCAGAGAGTGCGCCTACCGTACCAACTTTACTATATTGGATATGAGGTTTGATGGCAGCAGCATACTTAACATTGACACCATCTTCCAGGAACATACTTGGGCACATGACAGTAAATGCCTCATCAAATGTTGCATGTCCCACTGATACATGAATGATGTCCGGATAGCCGTCTATCGATTTTGCAATCTCAATACCGGTTTCCACACCATAACCATTTTTTGAACCTTCGCCGCCGGAGATTCGGATTTCAACAACAAGTCCCGGCACCTGCTCATGGATGCCTTTACAGATCTCCCGAACGATTCGGGCACGATTCTCCTGGCTTCCGCCCCATTGATCGGTTCGTGTATTGAAAAATGGATTCAGGAATTCACTCAGAAGCCAGCCGTGACCGCCGTGAATGGTCACCATTCCAAAACCGCATAGTTTTGCCCATTTTGCATGTGCAATGAAAGCATCGATCGTTGCAGCGATCTGTTCATCTGTCATTGCAAGGACATGGTATCCGTCGTAATCACCTTCCACCGGTCCGTAGATCGGATGTCCTGCTTTTGCAGACTGCTGTGCAAATGCCCCGCTGTGCTGTAATTCAATGGATGGAACAGCCCCGTGGCGGCTAATGGCATTTGTATAATAATTGAACCAGGAGATACCACGATGGTCTCTTGGATTGATCACATTATCTCCGAAGTTCAGACTGGAGACGGGATCCACATTGCGGACACCCATACAAGTGGTTGCTGCACCGCCGATCGCTTTTCGCTCGTAGTAGACGGTTACCTCCGGAGTAGGAAATTCATCTTTATCTAAGTATGATGATCCCTGCGGAGACGCAAAGATACGATTCCGGAAAACAGTATGATTGATGATCAATGGTTCAAAAAGATGCGGGAATTTTAAAACACTCATAATCAGGCTCCTTTTATTGATTTATGAAATAATAGTAAAACCTTTTTTCGGGCCATGCAACTGCGAATCTTTTTTGCATAGAATATGCAAAAGAAATGAACGCAAGGAGAAAAGATAGATTTGAAATATTGCTGTAAAATAAAAGAAAAAATAATTAAAAAACCTATTGACATATTAGGGAATCGATGTATAATATGCAAAAAATACACATAAATATGTACCATTTATGCATGCATTTGCATATTACAGATTAGGAGATGAAGAAAATGAAAAAGAAATTATTAGTCCTTTGCAGTATTTTAATGATCGCAGCCATGGCCGTTGCCCTGACAGCATGCGGCGGCAAATCAGATGGTGGAGACACACCTGCAGGTTCCGGCTCTTCTGCTGGCGGAGTCAAGACTTTAAGTATGGCTACAAATGCAGCATTCCCTCCATACGAGTATATGGAAGGTAATGAATACGCCGGAATCGATATTGAGATCGCACAGGCGATTGCGGATTACATGGGAGCGGAGCTTGTGATCAATGATGTGGAATTTGGTTCGATCATTGGTGGTGTCCAGTCCGGAAAGTATGATATGGGTATTGCCGGAATGACAGTGACGGAAGAACGTCTGCAGAGTGTTAATTTCTCAGATAC
>JAZNHY010000252.1:0-27471 GCA_045577235.1 Lachnospiraceae bacterium | reverse complement strand
TGTACCACACCATATCCGCGATCGATACAGTAATAACCGATCGCATTGGAGATATCGTGCAGATGATTCCCTGCCGTTGCATATTTCATGCCTTCAAAGAAGCTCTCTTCCGTCACCTTAATCAAGGCAAGTGCTTCTTCCGAAACCTGTCCGACCGCATGGGTCCTTGCTGCATCGGACTGGAAGCCGTTGTGGATCAGTTCTATATCCAGACTGACAATATCTCCCTCCTGAATGATCCTGTTTGCTTTCGGGATACCATGCACTACCTCATCATTGATAGATACACACACCGATGCAGGATATCCTTCATAGTTCAGGAACGAGGGGATGGAGTCTGTCTTCCGGATCAGTTCCTCTCCAAGCTTATCAAGATCCAAAGTGGAAATTCCGGGTGCGATTTCTTCTCCCAAACGAAGATGCACATCGCGCAGGAGTTTTCCCGCATCCCTCATCAACTCGATTTCTCTTTTGGATTTAATAGTTACGCCTGGCATAAATTATGCTCCTAAAACCTTAACAATTGACTCGAAAACATCTTTCATGTCAACTGTTCCGTCAACATCCTTCAGAACGCCTTCTGCTTTGTAGTAGTCGATCAGTGGCTGTGTCTGCTCATGATAAACATCCAGTCTCTTCTTGACTGTCTCCGGCTTGTCATCATCTCTTAAGATGAGTTCTGCGCCGCAGACATCGCAGATGCCTTCTTTTTTCGGAGGAATGTTCACTATATGGTAAGTAGCTCCGCAGCTTACGCATGCACGTCTACCGCCCATTCTGTCAATAATGTTCTGATCCGGGACATCGATGTTGATCGCAAAATCAACTTTCTCGCCTTTCTCAGCCAGAGCGTTGGTCAGTGCCTCAGCCTGTGGAATAGTACGTGGGAAACCATCCAGTACATATCCGTTCTTTGCATCTTCCCATGTCAGTCTGTCCACGACCAGATTAACGACCAGCTCGTCCGGAACCAGGAGACCCTGGTCCATATACTCTTTTGCTTTCCGGCCAAGTTCCGTTCCCTCTTTGATATTTGCACGGAAGATATCTCCTGTGGAAATATGAGGGATCGAAAACTTGTCAGCTATCATTTTCGCCTGGGTTCCTTTTCCGGCACCCGGGGCACCTAACATAATAATTTTCATCGTGATGCCTTTCTTATCTTGATTCTGGTTTCGTAAGAGCTGCTACGCTTCACTACTTAGCCAGAAATCCACTGTAATTTCTTACCAGAAGCATTGACTCAAGCTTCTTAGCGGTCTCCAGAATAACACCGACTACGATGATAAGAGAAGTTCCCGCGAAGGAAAGCTGTGCGTTAAATACGCCGGATACGATCATCGGAATCACTGCGATAATAATCAGGCCAACTGCTCCGATAAAGATCAAATAACGCAGTACTCTGCTAAAATACTCTTCTGTCGGTTTGCCCGGACGGATTCCAGGAACAAAGCCTCCCTGCTTTTTGATATTATTGGATACTTCTGCAGGATTGAACGTGATCTGTGTGTAGAAGTATGCAAAGAATATGATCAAAGCAATGTAAAGGAGCAAGCCCAGTGTGTAGATCGGGTAACCCGGTCTGCACCAGTAACTGGAGATGAAGAATCTTGTCCATGTGCCCGGATTATAGTTGGTTGCGAAGTTCGCAATAATGACCGGGAACTGGAACAGCGATACAGCAAAGATGATCGGGATAACGCCGGCGGTGTTGACCTTCAACGGGATGTGAGAAGCCTGTCCGCCAAAGCTCTTTCTTCCGACGATCTTCTGTGAATACTGAACGCTGATTCTTCTTTCACCATCATTCAGGTAAACAATGAAGGCGACGACTGCGACTGTAAGAGCAACAATGATGATTGCTGCCAGAACAGCCATACCAACACTGCTTGCGCCTTTGACAAACTGTTCGAACAGGTTCGAGTAGTCTGCCGGCATGGTGGAAACGATGTTGACCAACAGGATGATGGAGATACCGTTTCCGATGCCTTTTTCCGTGATCTGCTCACCGATCCACATAACCAGAACTGCGCCGGCAGTCAGAACAAGTGCATCACAGATGATCGTCCAGACGTATTTCCCTCCGGAAAGAGAACCGAAGATACCCTGGTTGCCGAAGCCGATCACCATGATGGTACTTTCTACCAATGCCAGTGCAACGGTGAGATAACGGGTAATTTTAGCAATTTTCTGTCTTCCATCCTCGCCTTCTTTCTGAAGCTCTTCCAGTTTTGGAATTGCGATCGTAAGAAGCTGGATGATGATGGAAGCAGTAATGTATACTGTGATATTCAGTGCAAAGATAGACATGCTCGAGAACGAGGAGCCTGTCAATGCATCAAAAAAGCCAAATGCTCCACCTGCCAGATTGCCAAGTACTTCCTTGACAACTGTCGGATCAGTTCCCGGCAGCGGGATCTGGCAGCCGATTCTGACAATAATCAGCATTACGATAGTAAAGATCAATCTTTTACGGATCTCTTTAACTTTGAATGCTTGAACTATCGTTTTGAACATTATTCTTCTACCTCACAGGTTCCGCCTGCTGCTTCGATCTTCTCTTTTGCAGCGGCACTAAAAGCAGTAACTTTAACGTTTAATTTCTTTGTGACATTTCCTTTGCCCAGGATCTTGACACCATCACGCGGATGTTTGACCAGTCCAATGTCCATTAAAGTTTCAATGGTAACGTCTGCGCCGTCTTCAAAGCGATTCAGTGCACTTACATTAATGCCGACGATTTCTTTCGTATTAATGTTCGTGAAGCCTCTCTTAGGGAGTCTTCTGTATAATGGCATCTGACCACCTTCGAAACCGATCCTTGGTCTTCCGGAACGTGCCTTCTGACCTTTATGTCCTTTTCCTGCTGTCTTGCCGTTTCCAGAAGCATGGCCACGTCCTCTACGGAAGTTATTGCTCTGTTTGGAACCCTCTGCAGGATGTAAATTTGATAAATTCACTTTTGTGACCTCCTTTATGCTTCTTCAACCTTGACTAAATGTCTTACGTGCCAAATCATTCCTCTGACTGCTTCGTTATCCGGAAGCTCAACTGTATGATTCACTTTGCGTAAACCTAAAGCTTTCACAGTTGCTCTGTGTTTCGGAATCGCACCAATAGGAGATTTGACTAATGTAACTTTGATTTTCTTATCTGCCATTTTTCTTTCCTCCTATTCCTTATGCGGTCACTTCTTCGATCGTTTTCTCACGAAGTCTTGCAACCTCTGCCGGAGTCTTAAGCTGTTTCAATCCATCCATAACTGCGAGCACAACGTTCTGTTTGTTGTTGGATCCCAGAGATTTTGCGCGGATATTCTTAATGCCAGCAAGCTCGACTACGCTACGTGCCGGGCCGCCAGCGATAACGCCGGTACCTTCGGAAGCTCTCTTCAGTAATACAGAAGCGCCACCGTAATTTCCGATGATGTCATGAGGAATACTTGCTGTATCGTCAACCGGTACTTCGATCATATTCTTCATTGCATCTTCTTTGCCTTTCCGGATTGCTTCCGGAATTTCGATTGCTTTTCCAAGGCCTACGCCAACTTTTCCTTTTCCATTGCCGACAACGACCAGTGCCGTGAATTTGAAGTTACGTCCGCCCTTTACAACTTTGGTAACACGTTTAATAGTAACGACCTTTTCTTCGAACTCAGGAGCTTCACTATTTGCGTGATTATCATCTCTTCTCATTGCGTATCTCCCTTCTTAAAATTCTAATCCGGCTTCTCTGGCTGCGTCTGCCAATGCCTTTACTTTACCATGAAAGATATAGCCGCCTCTGTCAAATACGACAGCGCTGATACCTTTTTCTTTTGCTCTCTCGGCGATCACTTTGCCAAGGTATGCAGCTGCTGCTACATCGTTGGTCTTCTCAAGCTCTGCCTTTACATCCTTCTGAACGGTGGATGCGGATACTAATGTTGTATGTGTATCATCATCGATGATCTGTGCATACATATGCATATTGCTTCTGTACACTGCAAGACGTGGTCTTTCTGCAGTACCTTTGAAGCGATTGCGTAATTTCATGTGTTTCTTTTCACGAACCTCAGTTCTGGATTTCTTACTGATCATTATCTCTCACGCTCCTTTATTACTTACCCGTCTTTGCAACTTTACGTCTGATATGCTCTTCTGCATACTTGATACCTTTGCCCTTGTACGGTTCCGGTCCTCTGAATGCTCTGATCTCTGCTGCTGCCTGGCCGACTTTTTCTTTGCTGATACCTTTTACGATGATTTTTGTCTGATCAGGTACTTCGATCTCAATTCCTTCCGGTTCCGGATACTCGATCGGGTGAGAGTATCCCAGTGTCAGGTTCAATACGTTTCCGGTCTTTGCTGCTCTGTAACCAACGCCGTTGATCTCGAGTGTCTTCTGGAAACCATCTGTGACTCCGACTACCATGTTATGGATAAGAGCTCTGGTAAGACCATGGAACGCTTTGTTTCTCTTCAGATCGTTCGGTCTTGTAATAATGATCTCTTCACCTTCCTGCTTGATCGTCATCTCTGACGGAAGCTGTCTGGAAAGTTCTCCTTTTGGTCCTTTTACAGTCACTACATTATTTTCTGCGATATCAACAGTAACTCCTGCTGGTATAGCGATAGGCATTTTTCCAACTCGTGACATGCCGTTTCCTCCTTTTCTTTTTTCCGCATCTGCTTTGTGGTGGTGAACACAAGCATTGACAGCGGTTAATAACGTAATATGTTTGTGTCAGTTTTTACCATACAAAGGCAAGCACTTCACCGCCGATGTTGAGCTTTCTAGCTTCTTTGTCGGTGATAACGCCGTTGTTGGTAGAGATGATAGCGATTCCAAGTCCGCCAAGAACCTTTGGAAGTTCATCTGCGCTTGCGTATACACGAAGTCCCGGTTTGGAGATTCTCTTTAATCCGGAGATGATCTTTTCGTTTTTGTCCTTGCCGTATTTGAGCTCGATGCGGATCACATCAAAGTTTCCGTCTTTTACGATCTCATACTTAGCTATATATCCTTCATCTAATAAGATTTTTGCGATAGCAAGTTTCATTTTAGATGACGGAACATCTACAGAGTCATGTTTCGCTGTGTTTGCATTACGAATTCTTGTAAGCATATCAGCAATAGGATCGCTCATTGCCATAATAGTATTCCTCCTTCTAAAATGTTTTTACCAGCTTGCTTTCTTGACGCCAGGGATCTGTCCTTTGTAGGCCAGTTCACGGAAGCAAATTCTGCAGATGCCGTATTTTCTAAGATAAGCGTGCGGACGTCCACAGATTCTGCAACGGTTATATTCCTGCGTAGAGAATCTTGCTTTACGCTGCTGTTTTACTTTCATAGCTGTTTTAGCCATTGATACCCTCCTTTACTGCTTTGCAAAAGGCATGTTGAACATTGTTAATAACTCTCTTGCTTCCTCGTCTGTGTTGGCTGTCGTTACGATAATAACGTCCATTCCTCTCACTTTGTCGATCTTGTCATACTCGATCTCCGGGAAGATAAGCTGTTCTCTGATGCCTAATGCATAGTTGCCTCTGCCATCAAATGCGTTCGGATTAACTCCTCTGAAGTCACGGACACGTGGCAGTGCAAGGTTGATAAGTCTGTCAAGGAAGTTATACATCTTCTCGCCTCTTAAAGTTGTCTTGCATCCGATCTGCATGCCTTCACGAACTTTGAAGTTAGCGACAGATTTCTTTGCTCTGGTCGTTACAGCCTTCTGGCCTGTGATGATCTGCATGTCATTAACTGCGGATTCCAATGCTTTTGCATTTTCTTTTGCCTCGCCAACACCCATGTTGATCACGACTTTAGCAATCTTTGGTACTTGCATCACATTTTTGTATTCAAACTTCTTCATCATAGCGTCTACGATTTCAGAATTATACATGTCTTTCAGTCTACTCAACTCTTTGAACCTCCTTCCTCATTAATCAATTGCCTGATTGTTGGATTTCGCGTAACGAACTTTCTTTCCGTCAACGACCTGGAATCCGACTCTGGTCGTCTTGCCGTTCTGAACGTACATTACGTTGGAAATATGGATAGGTCCTTCCTGAGTAATGATGCCGCCTTCCTGGGTCTCTTTGCCCGGTTTCAGATGTCTTTTGATCATGTTGACGCCTTCTACCACGACAGTGCCTTTTTCAGCGTTTACAGCAAGTACCTTGCCTTCTTTATCTTTGTCTTTGCCGGCGATGACTCTGACGGTATCGCCTTTTTTGATTTTTAATGATGCCATGTCTCTACCTCCTACAATACTTCAGGAGCCAGTGAAACGATCTTCATGAACTGTTTCTCTCTGAGCTCTCTGGCTACCGGTCCGAAAATACGTGTTCCTGTCGGAGTTTTATCTTCTTTGATAATGACGGCAGCATTCTCGTCAAATTTGATGTAGGAACCATCTTTACGACGAGCACCTTTTTTAGTACGAACCACTACAGCCTTAACAACATCACCCTTCTTGACAACGCCGCCCGGGTTAGCATCTTTTACTGTAGCGACAATGATATCACCGATGTTAGCATACTTCCTAGTAGAACCACCAAGAACTCTGATGCAAAGGATCTCTTTCGCGCCGGTGTTATCAGCAACTCTGAGTCTGCTTTCCTGCTGAATCATAATAATTCTCCTTTCTACTATTTAGCCTTTTCAATGATCTCAACAAGGCGCCATCTTTTATCTTTGGACAGCGGTCTTGTTTCCATAACCTTAACTGTGTCACCGATGTTGCATTCATTGTTTGCATCATGAGCTTTCAGCTTATAAGTTCTCTTAATGATTTTCTTATAAAGAGGATGCTTAACGTTATCTACAACTGCAACAACGATCGTCTTGTCCATTTTGTTGCTCGTAACTTTACCGGTACGAACTTTTCTTAAATTTCTTTCCACGTTTTCTCCTCCTTATTTACTCGGCAGCTTTTGCTTTCTGTGTGATCACGGTTTTGATACGCGCGATGTTTCTTCTGACTTCTTTAATTCTGCCTGTATTTTCCAGCTGGTTTGTTGCATTCTGGAATCTTAAGTTGAAAAGCTCTTTCTTAGCTGCTGTCAGTTCTGCATCAAGTTCAGCAGCGGATTTAGTTCTTAAATCTTCTAAATATTTATTCGTTTTCACTTGATTCACCGCCTTCCAAATCTGCCTTGGAAACTATCTTGCATTTAACAGGTAATTTGTGTGTTGCAAGACGGAGAGCTTCCTTTGCTGTTGCTTCCGGTACGCCTGCGATCTCAAACATAACGCGGCCCGGTTTTACAACTGCTACCCAGTACTCAAGAGCACCTTTACCTGAACCCATACGTGTTTCAGCAGGTTTTGCTGTAACTGGTTTATCAGGGAAGATCTTGATCCAGACACGTCCGCCACGCTTCACGTATCTTGTCATAGCGACACGGGCAGCTTCGATCTGATTGGATTTGATCCAGCCTGGTTCCTGTGCGACGATACCGAACTCGCCGTAAGAAAGTTTGTTGCCTCTTAAAGCTTTACCTTTCATAGAACCGCGGAACTGTTTACGATGTTTTGTTCTTTTTGGCATTAACATTATTTATCGCTCCCTTCCTTGTGTTCTTTTACCGGAAGCACTTCACCTTTGTAAATCCAAACTTTAACGCCTACTTTACCATAGGTTGTGTCTGCTTCAGCAAAACCATAATCAATATCTGCACGTAACGTCTGAAGAGGAATTGTTCCCTCGGAGTAGAACTCGGTACGAGCCATGTCAGCTCCGCCTAAACGGCCGGATACGGAAGCTTTGATACCAAGTGATCCAGCCTTCATGGAACGGCTCATAGCACTCTTCATTGCTCTTCTGAAGGAAACACGGTTCTCCAGCTGCTGTGCGATATTCTCTGCAACAAGCTGTGCATCCTTATCGGATCTCTTTACTTCGATAATATCGATGACGGCATCTTTGCCGATCAGCTTTTTAACCTGTGCTTTTACTTTTTCGATCTCACCGCCGCCTTTGCCGATGATAACGCCCGGCTTTGCAGCATGAACTTTGATTTTGATGTTTTTGTCGGATGCTCTTTCAATTTCAACTTTAGCGATTCCGGCATTGTATAATTTGTCTTTCAGGAATTTTCTGATCTGGTAATCTTCAACCAGGTTGTCAGCAAAATCTTCTTCTGCATACCACATTGAATCCCAGTCTTTGATAACTCCTACTCTTAAACCATGAGGATTAACTTTTTGTCCCATACTCCCTCCTATCTTTCGTCGAGCACGACAGTGATATGGCTCAGTCTCTTTTCGATTCTGTATGCCCTTCCCTGTGCTCTAGGTCTAATTCGTTTCATTGTAGGTGCCTTATTTGCGTAACATTCTGCAATATAAAGGTCTTCAGGATTCATACCATTATTGTTCTGTGCATTTGCAATAGCGCTCTTCAAGAGTTTAGCAATAATGGAAGCTCCATATCTAGGATTGTATGCAAGGAGACCAAGGGCTTCATTTACATCTTTTCCTCTGATCGCATCAAGTACATAGCATGCCTTGGTGGTAGAGATTCTGGCAAATGAAAGTTTTGCTGATGGTCTGGTATCCTTCTGTGCATTTCTTTCTCTTTTAATTTGTGATCTATGTCCCTTTGCCATGGATTAAACCTCCTTTCGAAATATTTGCTTATCTTGACTTCTTCTCGTCTTTGCCATGTCCTCTGTAAGTTCTGGTTGCCACGAACTCGCCGAGTTTGTGGCCGACCATATCTTCTGTTACATACACAGGAACATGTCTTCTGCCATCATGAACTGCAATCGTGTGTCCTACGAAACTCGGGAAGATCGTGGAACGGCGTGACCATGTCTTGACAACGCTCTTCTCATCGTTTGCGTTCATTGCTTCTATTTTCTTAAGCAAACTTTCGTCTGCAAAAGGGCCTTTTTTTAATGATCTTGCCATGGTAACCTCCTTACTTCATGTTACGTCCATCGCGGCGACGGATGATGAGTTTGTTTGACTGTTTGTGTTTGTTTCTAGTCTTAAGACCAAGTGCCGGTTTACCCCAAGGAGTGCTTGGACCTGGACGTCCGATACCGGTCTTACCTTCACCACCACCATGCGGATGGTCGTTCGGGTTCATTACGGAACCACGTACGGTAGGTCTGATACCCATGTTTCTCTTACGACCTGCTTTACCGATATTTACAAGGTCATGCTCCACATTGCCCACCTGGCCGATGGTTGCCCTGCAAATGATCGGGACCATTCTCATTTCTCCGGAAGGAAGACGAAGAGTTGCGTACTTGCCTTCTTTTGCCATGAGCTGAGCTGCGTTTCCGGCGGAGCGGACTAACTGGCCGCCTTTGCCCGGGTAGAGCTCAATATTATGGATTTCTGTACCAATCGGGATGTTCTCCAGCGGGAGGCAGTTGCCAACTCTGACTTCTGCATTCGGGCCAGACATAACGGTCATGCCGTCTTTCAGGCCGAGCGGTGCGATGATGTATGCCTTTTCTCCATCTGCGTAATGAAGGAGTGCAATGTTTGCTGTTCTGTTCGGATCGTATTCGATGCCGGCAACCTTAGCCGGGATACCATCCTTCGTTCTCTTAAAGTCAATGATTCTGTACTGTTTTCTTGTACCGCCACCTCTGTGTCTGACAGTGATCTTACCCTGGTTGTTGCGTCCGGAAGTTTTCTTGCCAACTGCGAGTAAGGATTTCTCCGGTGCCTTCTTTGTGATGTCCTTCTTGTCGAGGGCTGTCATCTGTCTTCTAGAAGGTGTATATGGGTTAAATGTTTTGATTCCCATTTTTTTCTCCTTTCAGTTAATGTCTTTTCTTATCACGCTTGACTTGCGTATATTGTTCGAAGGTAATTTTACAGTCCCTCGAAGATCTCAATGTCTTTGCTATCAGCTGTTAATGTTACGATAGCTTTTTTCGTCTTAGGCATCTTGCCGACGATACGGTTACGCTGTCTTGTCTTTGGATGATTGTTGATCGTGTTAACTTTTGCAACCTTTGTTCCTTCGAACATTTTCTCAACAGCGTCTCTGATCTGTCCCTTGTTTGCATCTACATGAACCAGGAATGTATACTTCTTTTCAGACATCTGCTCCATGCTCTTTTCAGAGATAACCGGTTTCAGGATTACATCATAATATTTTAAATCTGCCATTATGCGTACACCTCCTCGATCGTTTCCAGAGCTGCCTTATCCAGTACTAACGCATCATATTTCAGAATATCGAATACGTTGATCGTATTTGTAAGAGCAGTCTTTACATTCTGGATGTTTCTTGCGGAGCAGATCACGTTCTGATCATTGTCATTGAGGACGATCAGTGCTTTGTTCAGATCCAGGCTCTTTAAGAATGCAACCATCGTTTTTGTTTTGATCTCATCAACCTTCAGCTCGTCGATCACGAAAATCTTTTCTTCCTGAACTCTGGAGGTTAAAGCGCTCTTTAATGCAGCTCTCTTTTCCTTCTTGTTCATTTTTACTTCGTAATCACGCGGCTTCGGTGCGAATACGACACCACCGCCGGTCCACTGTGGAGCTCTGATGGAGCCCTGACGAGCGTGGCCTGTTCCTTTCTGTCTCCATGGCTTTTTGCCGCCGCCGGAAACATCGGAACGAGTTTTGGCACTCTGTGTGCCCTGACGTTTGTTGGCAAGCTGTGCTACGACTGCTTTGTGAAGAAGATGCTCATTAACTTCTACGCCAAAGATCTCGTCCTTCAGTTCAATATCGCCAACTGTTTCGCCTTTCATATTGTAAACAGATACTTTTGACATCTGAATTTCCTCCTTTCCCTCAATCGTCATGCCTTAACAGCTTCACGTACTTCTACTAAAGCTTTCTTTGGTCCCGGTACAGCACCTTTGACCAGGATCAGATTATCATCGGCATCCACTCTGACAACTTCCAGATTCTGAACGGTAACTCTCTTTGCTCCCATCTGGCCAGGCATATGTTTTCCTTTGAAAACTCTGGACGGATCGGATGCGCTGCCGTTGGAACCTGCGTGACGATGGTACTTGGAACCATGTTTCATAGGTCCTCTGTGCTGATTGAATCTCTTGATCGCACCCTGGAAACCTTTACCTTTTGAGATAGCGGAAACATCGATCTTGTCTCCAGCCTCAAAAATGTCTGCCTTGATTTCGTCTTTTACATTGTATTCTGCAGCATTCTCAAAACGGAATTCTCTGATGAATCTCTTATAAGGAATGTCTGCCTTGTCAAATTTTCCACGGTCCGGAGAGTTGACCAGAGTCTCTCTCTTGTCCTGGAAACCAACCTGTACAGCTGCATAGCCGTCAGTCTCTTCTGTCTTGACCTGTGTAACGACACATGGGCCAGCCTGAAGAACGGTAACCGGTGTTAAGACGCCGTCTTCATTGAAGACCTGGGTCATACCGATTTTTGTTGCTAAAATCGCTTTCTTCATATTTTAATAACCTCCTAATCTACAGCGGAGCGCCAATCGTAATCGGTTGATTTGTGACTGTCTGATTGATTGCTGATCTTATTATCTGACAAGTCTTGATCTGATCCGTCGTTGACGTTCATCCTAGAACAGATGTGTTCTTACTGTTCCTTCATTTTAATGTTGACATAAACGCCAGCCGGCATATCGAGTTTGGATAAAGCTTCCATCGTCTTCTGTGTCGGTGCGATCACGTCGATGAGTCTCTTGTGAGTCCTCTGCTCGAACTGTTCACGGGAATCTTTGTATTTATGCACAGCCCTTAAAATAGTAACAACTTCCTTTTTAGTAGGAAGTGGAACCGGACCGGAAACCTGTGACCCGTTTTTCTTAACAGTGTCGATGATCTTTTCAGCTGACTGATCAATTAATTTGTGATCATAAGCCTTCAGTGTGATTCTCATTACCTGATTTGCCATATTAGCCTCCTGTTTTATTATGATTTTTTGTTTTGCACACTCTCCCGTGCGTGTCGCGTTTTTCCCGTAAAAAATTGGCATAGTTCAGCCAATCCCTATATTCCGCCGATCCTGCCGCTCGCAAGCTTTTTGCCCCGCCTTCGGTGCCTTTGCCATATGCATTCTGGTAAATGGCTGACCAGCTCTTGTTACGTTTTGCACGTTGTTTCCGTCTCAGTTGACGGACCATGGTGTGCATCGACCGGTGTCGTCAGATCTTCTGACATTGCTCCACGGAATTACCTGCTTTTCCTGCAGCAACTTCACGTTTCATCGCTATCACCGTCGCAGCTTGAGTATCATACTATATAGAAAGCAGAAATGCAAGAAAAAGTTTTCATAATAATTATCTTTCTGCGCCCCGCTTTTTTGTGGCAAATTACATGTATTTGTTTATGTATTTGAGCGGTTCCCTTCCTGCTCGTCTTGTTTGATTACTCTTATATGATCGTTTATTTTAAATGAGAGTAATTATTTGCGCCAGAATTATTCTTGCTTGAATTGTTTTAAAGCAATTATTCTCCAGGACGATTTCATTTTTGTGGAGAATAAAAAAACCGATAAAAATTATTCTTGGCAGAGCAGTTTTAAGGCAATTACTCTCCTGGAAGCATAATTTTCGCACAAGAATAATAAAATAGCCACTAATTTATCAAAAAAAGCCCTTTTTCATCTTATATGACACCTTTTTCAATTCAAGAATAATTTTAAGGCCAATTGATTATTCTCCAATAAATTTATACTCGCCAGGAGAATAATCTGCTTTTACCTTAAATAATGCCCATAGTATTAACCTGTTCTTTTCATCGCGAAGCCCCTTTGCAATGGGAAAGGACTATGTTATAGTTATGTTCCGGAGCTGCTCTCATCATGAGCATTCTTCGCTCCTACCCCATTCACTAATATTTCTATCGGTTTGCACAACTCTTATGCTGCAAATCACGTCAAAAGGAGTTCTATGTTTTCTATCGACAATCTACGCAAAAAACGCAATGACCTGGAAAAAGAAATTCAGTCTCTAAAAGCATTTCTCGCAAATGGTGACCCTGCTCATCTGATGATTCGCCATCATGCAAATGGTTCTTACTATTACACTAAAAAATACAGAGATGAAAACGGAAAATGGAAAGAAGATTACCTTTCTCAGTCATCTATTAATGACATTAAAAAAATGGCATATCGCCAGTATGCCGCAGAACGACTAAAAGATGCACTGAGCGAAATGAAAATGATCAACCACATTCTACGTTTTCATACTACAGATTCTCATGTCAAAAAATACATGCAAAAGCATCCCGGGGTGTATGCCATGCTGAAAGACTGGCTTTGGGCAAAAGGAGATGATAATCTCCTGGCACCTGACGATGAGATCCGCCGGAAGGCGGAAGCCTGGAAGAATCTTCCTTATAAAAGAAGTCAGACCAATCCGGAATGGCTGAAGTTTCCGACCATCATCAAAGGGCTGTATGTCCGGAGCAAGGCGGAGGCGGATATCATCGGCCGCTTTGAACACTTCGGGGCAGCCTATCATTATGAAGAGTACTTTGATATCCCGGAACACCTGCTCAATTTATATAGAAGAAAATCATTTGACATCCATCCGGATTTCAAATGCAAAAACATGCGGACCGGGAAGGTTTTCTGGTGGGAACACCAGGGACAGTGGGATAATCCCCGCTATGTGGCCGACCTGCCCGCCCGTGAGGAATTACTGTATAAAGCCGGGCTGGTTCCATGGAAAAACCTGATCATTACAACAGAAACACAGGAACTCCCCCTGGATATCCAATGGGTCGATGAGATCATCCGCTTCTACCTGCTGTAGCTGCGCATTTGAAAAAAAGATATACAAAAGCGCATTTTTAAATTAAAATACATACATAAATATTTGGGGAGGAATACCATGGAAGATAACGAGATTGTTGTGATCACATTGGAATTTGAGGATGGAGAATCTGTTGAATGCGAGGCCATAGGTCTTTTCGAATATGAAGAGTTTCCAGGAAAGACATATATCGCATTGGCTCCAACCGATGAAGAAGACGATGATGTCTATATCTATGAGTATCACGAATTATCTGATGATGAGTTCGAGCTGCTGGATATCGAAGATGATAATGAGTTCGATAAAGTAGCAGCTGAGTTTGAACGTCTGGTTGAAGAATCGGTCGAATAAAGAATTCCGATAATTAAAAAAGAGGACGCTTTATGCGTCCTCTTTTTATGTTTTGAAAAAATATTTCTCAATATCGTCTGCTATACAGATAACCTTTACGGTCAGCAAAACCTGCTTTACTGCATCGGAGCGGTCCAGTAGGTCTGCTGGTAAATATCTGTGAAGCTGTACATTGCAAGCGGTGTGCCGCCGGTGACTTTCATGTTAGCGATCTGCGGATCTTTTGTCACGGTCCACTGGCCAACAACGTAGCTGTCCAGATAATTGCCATCGTAATCATAGTAGTCTGCTACAAACTGCAGATTATCGCCAACCTGGAGCGATGCCCATGCGCCATCGCCTGCCAGATCAACCAGCTCGCCATTAGCGGAAGGGTCTCCCTCACCGGTCGTGTAAGCGGAAGCATCTTCCTGCGTGTAAGCGCTGAGAGTCTTGGAGAGTAACGAGGTCTCCTGCTCGCCGCTGTTGTAATCGATGCGTAAGCCGCCAATGTAGCCTTTCGGATTTGCCGAATCGAAGATAACGATCAGTTTTGCCATTCTTCCGTTGTAGACAACCGGAACATAACCCGTGATCATGTAGCAGTCTTCACCGACATTGCCCTGGCCGTCAGCACCCTCGAGTGTGCTCTCATAGTAGTAAGCCACTGCATTACCGTCGATTGTCAGCCATGTGTTATCGTTGACTGCGATCAGGTTGCCATCCTCATCAAAGTCATAGACATTGTCCGTACCCAGGTCAATAAGGCCCTGACCATCATCCATGTACATGCTCAGAAGAATGTGGTCAACCAGTTTCCACTGATCCTTGCTCAGCGTGATGATCTGCTGTCCAGCGCCATTTGTCTTCCACTCCAGCGCAGTCTGATCAAACATATGCTGTGAAATGAAATCAGCTGCTGCATCAGCATTGAATCCCTTGGTGAAGCTCCTCTCTCCGCTGAAGAGACCACTGCCAAAGAGATTGCCCAGCATACCGGAGATATCGGATGATGAATAACTGCCGGAGTAATTATCGTAGTTATAGTTCGAATCAAATCCGCCGGTGCTGTAGTTGCCGTTTGCAGAACCAAAGAGACTGTTCAGGATGCTGCTGTAGTCGCCTCCGCCTGTGTTATAGCCAGTGTCATAGCCATAGCCGGTATCATAACCGTAACCATTACTATAACCAGTATCGTAGCCATAGCCCGTATCGTAGCCATAGCCATTGCTATAGCCGGTATCGTAACCATAGCCCGTGTCATAACCGTAGCCGTTATCATAACCTGTGCCGGATCCCATTCCGAAGAGGCTGCCCAGATCAATGCCGCCAACATTGCTGTTGGAGTTATAGTTCTGGCCATAGCCGTTGCTGAAGAGTCCGAACAGGGAGTTGAAAGGAGAACCGCCGCCGGAGATATACTGTCCGCTCATCTCCATGCTTGCGTACTTCTGCACGCACTCCGTATATTCATCGCAGATATTGATCTGCCGGTAAACATCGCTCACCTGTGAAGCAAAGGATGCATTCGCATATGGGAAGTAGATGGAAAGTCCATATGCGGAAGACATATTTCTGGAAACCTGATTGTATTTAACGGAACCCAGAATTGCCTCTGCCAGAGAACCAGCTTCTCTTGTTCCTAACTTCGCTGCAAAGTCAACCAGGTCGACCTGGTCGATGCGGTAAGACTCACCAAATTCCCTAGCTTTGCTTCTAGAAGTTGCGATCTCTGTATAGGAACCGCCTGCTGCATTATCTGCAGCTTCCATCTGCGCAGTGACCTTCTTTGCAAAGTTCTGCAGTTTTGTCGGAACCACCGTCGCCAGCTCACCAAGGTCTGTTACTGAAAGTGTGGAACCGTAGCCCGGTGAATTCTGGGAAGCAACACGGACAAAATCATCAGCAATGATCTTGCCAAGTTCAATGGTCGGCATGCTGGTGTTCTTGCCAAGCTGTGTCAGCCAGTTAGTGTAGTACCAGCCAGATGCATCTTCGGTCTCTTCCGATGCGATCATGTAATCTGAATAATCGGAAAGTGCCAGGCCGGTTTCTACTGTAGCCATCAGGCAGGCATCAAATCCGATAAAATCAAAGTTTACGCCTCCGGCGCTGATCGCGTTCTTCAGTTTTGGAAGCGTCAGAGTGCCGGTATAAGAATACTTCTCATCATGTGCATAGCCTTCCACAGAGCCGCCGCCGTGATCCCAAAGGATCAGCATGTTACGGTTTGCCGGGAAGTTCCGTTTGCAGTACTGAATAAATCCAGCCAGTGTATCTTCTTTTGTCATGGAGACATCGCCGGCATTCTTTTCCAGACGATATAACTGACCACCTTTGATCTGATAGATCTGGTTGGTATCGCTGGAGATGGCGTTGTTGCGCCACTTAGTCGTACCGCCGGTATAAAGGATCAGGTTCACATTATTCCCAAGGTCGGCGCTCAGCATTTCTTTCAGATCGCTGGTGGCAGATCCGTAATTCGACTCCAGATCGCTGCCGCACAGATAAACCATGATCGTTACCACGTCGCGATTGTTGCCGTAGATCTGCGTCATCTTCTCCGGAACGCCTGCTGCCACTTCTTTATTCAGCACGCCTGCATTGCTTTCCCAGTTGGTCGTGCTGTAATAGTTATTGGAAACATCATTAAAACTGAATCCGGTCGGCAAAATATTATTAGTATTTGTATTTGCGTTTGTGTTGTTGTTGACAGGAAGGTTATTGATCCCGTCGCTGATCCTCTTGGTGCAGCTGCGGATCAGGCAGCTTCCCAGAACAACGATTACTACCACAATAATGAGTATCAGGATCAGACTCTTGCCTCTGCCTTTCTTGCCGCCGGAACTTCCACCTGTGCTGCCGCCGGATGGAACAGAGTTGGACGGGCCATTATAGCCGCCGTTGCCTCCGTTGTTGCCGCCATTATAGCCTCCGTTGTTGCCGCCACCAAGACCACCCAGTCCACCAAGACCGCTGTTATTATTCCCAGTGTTATTATTGTTATTTCCGCCCATGAGGCCGCCAAGGATTCCGCCGTTATTATTGCCGGAATTGTTGCTGCCACCGAGCAGATCACTGATTATCCCTTTGTCCGCCTGCTGCGGAGCCTCTTTGGGTCCAACGCCCGGTCGAGGCGCAGAAGGAGGTGCGTTTCGCGGTCCCTGATTACCAGGTCTTCCCGGACCCGGTCTGTTCTGGCCTCCTAACCCAGTATTACCTTCACGGTTGCCAACCGGTCCCTGACCAAGGCCTTCGCCCTGCCGTTCGACTTTGGCTTCTCCGTCTACTACGTTGCGTTCTCTGCCAATCGGTTTACCACTCATTTTTCATCTCCTCTGGCAATCTGCCATTATTGTCATTTTGCAACATATTTATCAATTTTACTTTACCACATTTCAATAAAAAACGGCGAAAATTTTCATTTCGCCGTTTTGTATTTTATTCTTTCTCCGCCAAAGCCAAGGGAGCCCCCGCGGTTTTAAACAGAACACTAGCACTCATGAGAGTTCACTTTATCAACCTTTAAAGAACGCCACTGCCGCTTCGAACATCCGAATGTCGTACTCACCAGGAACATTCTTATATAAGTAAGAGCCTTTTCTCTCGCTGTGGCCCATCTTGCCAAAGATGCGGCCGTCCGGAGAAGTAATGCCTTCCACAGCCATCGTGGAGTTGTTCGGATTGAATGCGATGTCATACGTCGGATTACCGTCCATATCCACATACTGTGTTGCGATCTGTCCACTCTTAAGGAGCTGTGCAAGCAGGTCGTCGTTTGCAATAAACCGACCCTCGCCATGGGAGATCGGAACGTTGACGATGTCGCCCTCGTTCATCATCTTCAGCCATGGAGAGATCGTAGACACGATTTTGGTCCGGACGATCTTGGACTGATGCCGTCCGATCGTATTGAATGTCAAGGTCGGACAATCTGCATCCGTCTCGATGATCTTGCCAAACGGAACCAGACCCAGTTTGATCAATGCCTGGAAGCCGTTACAGATACCGCACATCAAACCGCCGCGCACATCGATCAGATCGGTTACCGCATCTTTCACCTGCTGATTTCTAAAGAATGCCGTGATAAATTTAGCACTGCCGTCCGGTTCATCGCCGCCGGAGAATCCACCCGGCAGGAAGATCATCTGTGACTCACCGATCATACGGGCAGCTTCCTCTACGCTGCGCTTGATTCCTTCTGCACTCAGGTTGTTGATGACTAAGATCGATGGATCAGCACCGGCATCTGCCATTGCTTTCGCGCTGTCATATTCGCAGTTCGTTCCCGGGAATGCGGTGATCAGAACTTTCGGTCTGGCTGTCTGAATAGCCGGGACGGAAATCTCTGCTGCTTCTTTTGCGCAAGTGGAAGCATCCGTCAGGATCTTTCCTTCACTTGTCTCCACTTTATTGCAAGGATAAATATCTTCCAGAACATCCTCATAAATCTGACTCAGTTCTTCCAGAGAAACGTGCTCATTCTTATAGGAAAGGATCCAATCTTCCCGGATCCGTCCCAAATCCGTAAAGGACAGTTTCTCCAACAGCTGCGACGGACACCCCGTAATATCAAAATCACGCGGCACTTCCAACAGGAAGGATCCGTAGCTGTATCCGAACAGTTCTTCCAGAGAAACTGCGCTGTCTGTAATGCCTCCACTAAATTCAAATCCCAGATGGTTTCCAAGGCTCATCTTCAAAAGAGCTTCTGCCACGCCGCCGTAGGTCGGAGTGTAAGCAGCGGTACCTTCATGTTCTCTTAGAACGTGCGTTACTAATTCGTAAGCAGCCTTGAGCGAATCGGCCATTGGAAGGCGATAGGAATCACTGTCATCCGTCTCCGGACGGATCCATAACACTTTGTCTCCTGCCTGTTTGAATTCCGGAGAAACAATGTTTTCACACTTGTCTGTAGTAACTGCAAAGCTGATCAGAGTCGGAGGAACATCCAGATCTTCAAATGTTCCACTCATGGAATCTTTGCCGCCGATGGCTGCTACACCCAGTTCCACCTGCGCGCGGAATGCTCCGAGCACAGCTGCAAACGGCTGTCCCCAGCGCACCGAATCTCTTCCCAGTTTTTTGAAATACTCCTGGAAGGACAGATACACATCTTCAAATTTTGCTCCGGCTGCCACCAGTTTGCTGATCGATTCCACAACTGCCAGATAAGCACCATGGTACGGGCTCTGCGAGGTAAGCAGCGGATTATATCCCCAGCTCATTACAGAACAATCGTCCGTATGTTTCTTCTCCATAGAGATCTTGTGGACCATTGCCTGGATAGGGGTCTTCTGATATTTTCCGCCGAACGGCATCAGCACGCTGCCTGCCCCGATGGTGGAGTCGAACATTTCTGAAAGACCCTGTTTGGAGCATATGTTAAGGTCTGCTGCCAGAGCTTTCATGGAAGCCTCAAATGACGGCTCCTCTTTTGCCCACTGCGCATCCATCAGGTTTTCAAGCGGCTGTGCGCCTTCTACTTCAATCTTGATATATTTCTTTGCACCGTTGGTATCCAGGAATTCCCTTGTGATATCTACGATGTTCTTTCCGTTCCACTGCAACACCAGACGCGGCTCTTCTGTTACTTCTGCTACTTTCACGGCATTCAGGTTTTCTTCTTCTGCCAGTGTCAGAAATGCATCCAGATCTTCCTTAGCTACCACAACTGCCATTCTCTCCTGGGATTCGGAGATAGCCAGTTCGGTTCCGTCTAAGCCTTCATATTTCTTTGGCACTGCATTCAGATCTACACACAGACCGTCTGCCAACTCGCCGATTGCAACGGAAACACCGCCAGCACCAAAATCGTTGCAGCGTTTGATCATGCGGCTTGCCTGCGGATTGCGGAACAATCTCTGCAGTTTTCTTTCCTCCGGCGCATTACCTTTCTGCACCTCTGCTCCGCATGTTTCCACAGAATGGGAATCGTGTGCTTTGGAAGAACCAGTTGCACCGCCTATACCATCACGTCCGGTTGCGCCGCCCAACAAAATGACTACATCTGTCGGAGCCGGGCGCTCTCTGCGGACATTCTCTGCCGGAGCTGCTGCGATCACCGCACCAACTTCCATATGCTTTGCGGCATAGCCCGGATGATACAGTTCATCTACAATACCGGTTGCCAGACCAATCTGATTGCCGTAAGAAGAATAACCATGTGCTGCACCTGTGACCAGTTTCCGCTGCGGGAGCTTGCCCGGGATGGTATCTGCAACCGGTGTCCGCGGTTCTGCAGCGCCGGTCAGACGCATTGCAGCATATACATAAGAACGGCCGGACAGCGGATCACGGATGGCACCGCCAATACAGGTAGCTGCACCACCAAATGGTTCGATCTCCGTCGGATGATTATGCGTTTCATTTTTAAACAGCAGGAGCCATGGCTCTTTGACGCCATCGGCTTCCACTTCAATCTTCACCGTACAGGCGTTGATCTCTTCGGATTCATCCAGCTTCTCCAGCAGCCCCTTCTGGCGCAGATACTTAGCTGCCAGTGTACCGATATCAAACAGACAGACCGGTTTTTCACGGTTCATCTCTTTGCGGACAGCCAGATAATCCTCATAAGTTTTCTGTATGTTCTGATCATCCGGATCTAAGAATTTCACATCCTCGATGATCGTGTTGAACGTCGTATGACGGCAGTGATCAGACCAATAAGTATCGATCACCTTGATCTCTGTGATAGATGGATTGCGGCCTTCCTTTTTAAAGTAGTCCTGGCAGAACATGGCATCATCCACATCCATGGCAAGTCCGTTGTCAGCCACAAACTGCTCCATCTCTTCTCTTGAATATTCGTTGAAGCCATCCAGAATGGCAACCTCGGTCGGGATGTCGTACTGCACGCGGATGGTCTCCGGAAGCTCCAGGGATGCTTTTCTTGCTTCCACCGGGTTGATCACATGCTTCTCTATAGCTTCAATCTCTTCCTCTGACAAGCTTCCGTATAACAGATAGACTTTAGCAGATGCGATATCTGCTCTTTCCCCGCCGGAGATGAACTGGATACACTGAGCAGCAGAGTCCGCTCTCTGATTAAACTGACCCGGCAAATACTCGACTGCAAAAACATACAGCGGCGCATCGGAAGAAGAACCCTCAACCCATACAGCCTGGTCCTTTGCTGCTTTCACATCATCCAGTTCCTCATAAGTGAGGTCTGTCTGCGGCTCGGAGAAAACGCTCTTCACAGCTGTATCAAAAATATCCCGCGGCATATTTTCCGCATCATACCTGTTCAGCAGACGCACACCAACAAGGGAAGTAATGCCCAGCAGGTTTCTGCACTCCTTCAGGAGTGTCATTGCCTCATGTGCATATTCTGTTTTTTTCTCAACATATACTCTGTAAACCATTCAGTGCCCGCCTTCCGATATCTGTTCTGTAATATTCATTATCAAAGTGGATCTTCTCCACATCTTTATATGCTTTATGGACTGCCTCAGCCAGCGTGTGGGATGTCTCTGTCACGCCAAGCACACGTCCGCCATTTGTTAAGAGCTTGCCATCCTCCAGTTTGGCTCCAGCCACATAGACCTTATCCCAAAGCTCATCCGGAATGGTGATCTCAAATCCTTTTTCATAGCTTTCCGGATACCCCTTGGATGCCATGATCACGCAGCATGCACTCTTATGTGCAAAGTTGATCTCCATATCTGCCAGCCGCTCTTCTGTAACTGCCATCATAATGTCCAGCAGATCACTTTCTAACAAAGGCAGAACGACCTGCGTTTCCGGATCGCCAAAGCGGCAGTTGTATTCGATCACTTTTGGTCCATCCTCTGTCAGCATCAGTCCAAAGTAAAGACATCCATTAAAGACTCTTCCCTCTTCTTTCATCGCCTGGATGGTCGGGAGGAAGATCTTCTCCATACATTCATCCGCGATCTCCGGTGTATAGAACGGGTTCGGTGCAACTGTACCCATACCGCCGGTGTTCAGGCCTGTGTCATTATCGCCGGCTCTCTTATGATCCATAGAAGAGACCATCGGTACGACCACGTTGCCATCCGTAAAGGAAAGGACAGATACTTCCGGACCAGTCAGAAACTCTTCGATGACAATATGGTCGCCACTGGCGCCAAACTTTTTATCTTTCATCATGGAAACGACAGCATCTTCGGCTTCCTTAAGAGTCTGTGCTATAACCACGCCTTTTCCAAGTGCCAGACCGTCCGCTTTGATGACAGTCGGGATTGGTGCTGTCTGCAGATAAGCTAATGCCGCATCCATATCATCGAACGTCTCATAAGCAGCCGTCGGGATATTGTATTTCTTCATCAGATTTTTGGAGAACACTTTGCTGCCTTCAATGATGGCCGCATTCGCACGTGGACCAAAGCATGGGATGCCAATCTCTTCCAGAGCATCGACGCAGCCCAGTACCAGCGGATCGTCCGGTGCCACGATGGCATAATCAATTTTTACCTCGCCGGCAAACTTTTTGATCCCCTCGATGTCTTTTGCATCAATGGCAACGCAGGTCGCATCACGGGCAATGCCTCCGTTCCCGGGAACAGCAAAGACTTCTGTGACCTTCGGGTTCTCTTTGATCTTTTTGATAATTGTATGCTCGCGGCCTCCGCCGCCGACAACCAAAACTTTCATCCTCAACTCTCCTTATTATTTAATGATGGAACAGACGCATGCCGGTAAATGCCATGACCATGCCGTACTTATCACAGCATTCGATCACCTGTGTATCACGCACGGAGCCGCCCGGCTGTGCTACGTAGCTTACGCCGCTTTTCTTTGCCCGTTCAATGTTGTCACTGAATGGGAAGAAGGCATCGGAGCCAAGGGAAACGCCCTTGATCTGATCCAGATAAGCTCTCTGTTCTTCAAATGTAAACGGTTCCGGCTTACTGGTAAAATATCTCTCCCAGACGCCGTCTGCCGTAACATCTTCTTCGTTTTTATTAATATAGCCGTCAATGCAGTTATCACGGTCCGGTCTGCCGATATCCTCGCGGAACGGAAGGGATAATACTTTGCTGCTCTGGCGAAGAAACCAGGTATCTGCCTTGCCGCCAGCCAGACGTGTGCAGTGAACGCGGGACTGCTGTCCGGCACCAACGCCGATAGCTGTTCCGTCATATGCAAATGCCACAGAATTGGACTGGGTATATTTCAATGTGATCAGAGCAATGATCAGATCTCTCTTTGCTGCATCCGGCAGTTCTTTATTTTCAGTAACGATCTTGCCCAACAGTTCTTCATCGATCCGGAAATTGTTCCGTCCCTGCTGGAAAGTCACACCAAAGACTTGTTTCTTTTCCTGCTCAGCCGGTACATATGCTTCATCGATCTGAACAACGTTGTAGTTGCCATTCCGTTTGCTCTTTAAAATCTCTAATGCTTCCGGATCATATCCCGGGGCGATGATGCCGTCGGACACTTCCCGTTTGATCATAGTAGCTGTCACTACATCACAAGGGTCAGACAAAGCGATCCAGTCACCAAAACTGCACATCCGGTCCACGCCTCTGG
The DNA here is from genome assembly GCA_045577235.1 of Lachnospiraceae bacterium. GTDB lineage: Bacteria > Bacillota > Clostridia > Lachnospirales > Lachnospiraceae > RGIG5612. The sequence goes on along the minus strand of JAZNHY010000252.1, from coordinate 3,923 downwards.
CACGTGCAAACGCACATCCAATGGCAGAATCATCCAGCCCTTCGATATCATCTACGAAGCAGGCTTTCTTTAATTCTTCTGAAAGCGGAAGTCCAATAGCAGCACCAGCAGGAGACACATGCTTGAAGGAAGCAGCTGCAGGAATCTGCAGAATACTCTTTAATTCCTTCACCAGCTGCCAGGAATTCAACGCATCCAGAAAATTGATATATCCCGGACGTCCATTTAAAATCTGGATCGGAAGATCAGACCCATCTTCCATAAAGATCTTTGCCGGTTTCTGATTCGGATTACATCCGTACTTTAATTCAAATTCGTTCATATTGGTCACCTTTTAATTGTGTTTATTGATGATCTTTTCCTGAAACGCTCCTGTTTCCAGATCCGTATAGCGGACATACAGGGAGATCTTGTTTGCCTCATTCAGCCCGTTCCAAAGTTCTGACGTAAAACGCTCCATGTCATCGTCCATTGCCATCCGTTCCGGTTCTCCCTGGAATGTAGGGATTGGGTTTCCATCCGTAACATAGGTATGGATGAAATGTCCCAGTCCGGCGGTTGCTGCATAGGCATAACCAAAGCGGTTGCATGCATTACCTTCCGGATCTGCGCTCTTCAAGATGCTCATGTCATAGGAAAAATCATTTTCCGCAAATGTTAACATCGCGCTGATACGCGGTGTAAAGTTTGGAGGATCCGGCTCAAAGCAGCGGGATGTCAACGCATCATAAAAACTCTTTCCCGCTTCCAGGCCCTCATAAATAGTGTCGGTCTGATCACCGTTCGTCACGATCAGCTTATTCTCAAACGTCCGGACGGCTGCATAAATAATGAGGCTCGGATCTTCCAGCTTGGAAGGATCAAAAGCCTCTGTATAAATACCCTGATCTCTTCTGACAAAGATCCGGTTTCTGCTGTTTTCGCTTCTGCCCATAATAAAATAAGCAGCCACTGCTTTTTTTCCATCCGGGGTCTTCCCGACAATAATGCCGCGTCCCGGGTACGGATTATCCACTAATTCTTCAACTGATTTGATCTCGTAAATATTCATCGTTACCTCATTTCGCTGCAGACTTTTTCAATCGCTCTAGGAAGCAGGATCCATTCTGCCTGCTCCATGACCTTTCTCTGCAATGTCTCTGGTGTATCGTCATCAGCTACTTCCACGGCCTTCTGGAAAATGATTTCTCCGCCATCCGGAATCTCATTGACAAAATGCACGGTTGCTCCGGTCACTTTGACGCCTTTCTTGAGTGCTTCCTCATGAACCTTTAATCCGTAGTAGCCTTTTCCGCAGAACGACGGGATCAGTGATGGATGCACATTCAGGATCCTGCGCGGAAATTCCCGCGTGAACTCTTCGCTCAGCACTGTCATGAATCCGGCCAGAACGATCAGGTCGATCTTTTCATCCTGCATGGCTTTGAAGATCTGTGCCTCCGTATAAGCGCTCCGCTTTACGGTCATTGTCTTGATTCCGGCATTCTTAGCGCGCTCCAGTGCATATGCCTTTTCATTGTTGGAAAGGACCAGCACAACTTCGCCGCTTTTGATGATGCCGCTCTTCTGCGCATCGATGATAGCCTGCAGATTAGTTCCGCCTCCGGAAACCAGAACAGCGATCCTCTTTTTTTCTCCCATAGACTTTTGCCTCCTGCCTTTAGCGGATTGAAACTTTTTCTTCAGACTTCACAACTTCGCCCATGATATAAGCGTCTTCTCCGGCTTCCTTTAAGACCTGAACAGCAACGTCTGCATCATTCTTATCCACGATGATGCTCATGCCAACGCCCATGTTAAAGGTATTGAACATATCCCGCTCTTCAATGTTTCCGGCTTTGGCGATCATGTCAAAGATCGGCAGGACTTTGACCTTGGTCCGCTCGATCTGTGCACCAAATCCGTCCGGAATGCTCCGCGGGATGTTCTCGTAAAAGCCGCCGCCGGTGATATGGGAGATAGCTTTTACATTTGCTTTTTCCAGCAATGCCAGCACCGGCTTAACATAGATCTTTGTCGGTGTCAGCAGACATTCACCAATGGACTTGCCGCCCAGCTCGTCCACTGGTGTCTTAATATCTTTGTTTTCTACATCAAAAACCTTACGGACCAGAGAGAATCCGTTGGAATGCACACCGCTGGAAGCTAAGGCGATAACAACATCCCCTTCCTGCATCGAGGCATTATTGATGATCTTGTCTTTATCGACTACACCGGTGGAATAACCGGCCAGATCGTATTCATCGACCGGGTAGAAGCCCGGCATCTCTGCCGTCTCTCCGCCAATCAGCGCTGCGCCTGCCATGACACATCCGTCGCTGACACCTTTTACAATGTCCGCGATCCTCTCCGGCACGTTCTTGCCGCAGGCAATGTAGTCCAGGAAGAACAGCGGTTTTGCACCGCAGCAGATGATGTCGTTCACACACATAGCCACGCAGTCAATGCCGACTGTGTCATGTCTATCCATTAAAAACGCGATCTTTAACTTGGTGCCGACGCCGTCTGTGCCGGAAACCAAAACCGGCTTCTTAATGCCTTCCAGATCCAGCTCGAACAGGCCGCCAAACCCGCCTACATCAGAGACGACCCCTTTGGTCATTGTCCGTTTGATATGTTCTTTCATCAGCTCCACAGACCGGTATCCGGCTGTGATATCCACTCCTGCGCTGGCGTAAACATCCGATCTTGATTCCATGATTCTCTCCTGTCTTTCCTTAATCTACTCTTTTCCGTTCCAGCAGAATGTGCAGAGTTTGCACGGTTCCATTCCAATAGCTTCGATCAGTCCGTCCAGTGACTGGAATTCCAGAGAAGCAAAGTGGAATTTCTCACAGATCGCATTGCGCAGATTCTGGCCGCGCTCTGTCTTGCTGTCTGCATACTCTTCCATGTGGTTCAGACCTTCTTCTCCTTCCAGTTCCACGATCACTCTTCTGGCGATCAGTTCCATCTCACTTCTGCCTCTGGAGAAATCCAGATATTTGCAGTTATACATGATTGGCGGGCAGGCAGAACGCATATGGACTTCTTTTGCCCCGTTCTCATATAAGAAATCGACCGTCTCTTTCAGCTGTGTTCCGCGGACAATGGAGTCATCCACGAAAAGCAGTTTTTTATCTTTGATCAGCTCCTTAACCGGAAGCATTTTCATTTTAGCGATCTCATCTCTGGAGATCTGGTTGCCCGGAATAAAACTGCGGGACCAGGTAGGCGTATATTTAATGAAAGCTCTGGCAAATGTCTTGCCGCTTTCGTTTGCATAGCCGATAGCATGAGGTGTTCCGGAATCCGGCACGCCGCCTACATAATCAATATCCGGAAGTTTTCCTTCTGCTTCCTCGTCTCTTGCCATGATCTTTCCGTTCCGGTAACGCATAACTTCGACATTGATGCCTTCGTAGTTAGACGTCGGATAGCCGTAATATGCCCAAAGGAAAGAACAGATCTTCATTTCCTTTCCGGCTTCCGCAAGAACTTTTATTTCCTTCGGGGAAATCTCTACGATCTCTCCAGGACCCAGTTCTTTGTACGGTTCAAAACCAAGTTTTTCAGGGACAAACGATTCAAAAGATATGGCAAAGCCATCCTCCCGTTTTCCGATCTGCACCGGAAGGCGGCCCAGTTTATCGCGCGCCGCAATGATATGTCCGTCATCCTTGATGATCAGGATACCGGCTGCGCCATTGATCAGATTCTGCACGTGCTGGATACCTTCTACAAAGCAGCCCTTCTGATTGACCAGCGCAGCTACCAGCTCGGTGGTATTGATCTCGCCGCCTGTCTTGGCGTCGAAATGTCCGTTGATCTCTGTGAAGAATCGTTCGATCAGTTCTTCATTATTGGTGATCTTGCCGATGACGCTGATGGCAAAGGTACCGAACTTTGTCCGGATCAGCAGAGGCTGCGGCTCAAAATCGCTG
>JAZNHY010000251.1:0-5431 GCA_045577235.1 Lachnospiraceae bacterium | reverse complement strand
CGTCCCAGAGAAGCTCCGGATCCTGGCTCATGAAGTTGGACACCAGTCCGCCGCCTTCTCCATAGGTGTCAACGACGTTATGGATATTCTCTATGATCTGTTCCTTTGTCCAGCCCGGCTGTGGCATCGTCATGACTTCCAGTGCAAGCTTGTCGCCGTATTTCTCTTTGTATGCTTTGAAGTCATTTGCACGCGCCTGGATCTGCAAGGTGTTGACACCGGCATCGACCATATAAGGCAGAAACCGCTCGATCTTACCGCAGCTGTGCAGCTGCACGGTGATACCTTTGGAATGCATATGATCGAAGATCCGCTTGGTCGGCTCAAAGACCATCGACTCCATCATAGCCGATGAGAAGAATGTGTCGCGCTCGGTTCCCCAGTCATCATGGTAGGTGATGTAATCGACCGGCAGATACTGAGTGAGTTTATCAACTAGTTTAATCTCCCAATCTGCAAAGGCTTCCAGGAAATCTCTTACAGCTTCCGGCTCCAATGCCATATCCACCATGGCATCTGTGTAGCCGCCGCGCAGTGCGACCAGCCGCTCCGTGCAGCCCTGCAGGACGTCGATCGCCGTGACCTTTTCCGGATCGCATTTCTCCCACCAGGCTTTGCAGCGTCCTTCAAAATCATACTCATCCAGGTTCGGGAATTTGACCTTGCTCTCCCACTGGGTGATGTCATCCAGAAACTGGGTGTTCGGTTTCAGCATCGGTCCGCCTGCCTCCGGCACATACATCCAAATGCAGCCAAACCAGTCTGTGAAATCGTAACGTTCATTTCTGCCAAACTCTACGTCCGGCATTCCGGAGACCGTGGCCAACATTGCAAAGTTATAGTCGGTCATCGAGTTAGGCACCCATGCTGGTTTTTTGCATTCTGCTGCGAGCTTAAAATTCTCGCGGATTGAGATCGGACGATCTTTCACGACAGGAAGAACAAAACCATTCGGACTGAACGCCGATATGCGACGAAACGTTTCAATACTCGGATCGCCATATGGCGGCCTTTCATATTTCATAGTGCCACCTCCTACATATATTTATCCTGTTAATATCCTATTATCCTAAATAATTGAAATTTCAAATACTGCCGTTTCCGGCGCTAGCTGTTTTATAAAATTGCTTTCCCCTCTGCTACCAGACGGTCGAAGTTCTTCCGGGAAGCAATATATAGTTTTTCTTTCAGGCTTGGCGGCCCCATGGCCTCTACCAGAACCCGGTTGTCTTCGCCGATGCCATGAATGAATTCGTCCACGATCTTATCGATCTCTTCTTCCGATGTCTCAGGCGGGCAGCTCAGGTTCGCCGTGAAGTACATCTGGTGACCATACATTTGTTTTAATTTTGCTTTATCATTCAGACGCTGGCCACCCCAGCTGTTTAATCCTTCTTCGATCATGAACGGAACAAACGGCTCCACAAAACCGCAGCTGTGCAGGTCAGTGTAAAAACCATAAGAGTGCGCGCAGTCCATGATCTCTTTTACATACGGGAAGATCATTTCTTTGTATGTCTCATTCGAGAAGAACGGTGCGCGCTGGGTTCCCCAGTCATCATTAAAGTTCACAATGTCCGGATCAAACCACTTTTTCAGATTCTTATACGTCTTTTTATGGACCTCTGTAACGGCGCGGAAGAAACGATGCACGCCTTCTTTCTCATCTTCATCTACCAGTGCGACCAGAGCTTCTGCGCAGTCCAGCCCGGCGATCAGACGCTCAAATAAACAGCCTGGGCATGCAACATAAACCGCACGATCCTCACGGAGTGTCGGTGCTGTTTCATTATAGCAGCCTTCCCAGTCCCAAGTATCCGGGTCCGGGATGGTCACATAATCTTCCCAATGATTGATGTCTTTGATCTTTGGATTGCCCGGCTTGACAATAGCACCGCCGGCCTGCTCCACAAAGACCCATTCGATGCCGTAGCCATCGATGCCGCCCTTGTTTTTTGGACCTCTGGCCATATTTTCCGGATCGCAGGAAATCATAAAAGAGTTTGTGTCGCCAAAGGAGAAAGGTGCCCACATCGGGGTCTTTCCCTGGTAAAGACGCAGCGTATTCTCTTTTGGTGTGATAGGTGTTGTATAGAGTTTTGTGACTCCTCCGAACATTGTTTTGACCTCATCTTTGATGGTCAGTTCAGAGACGTCGAATTTCGAATCGAGTCCCATACTTTTATCTCCTTCTCCTAAAAGTCAGAGCGATTCCGGCCCCCACCGGCACCGCTCTCTGTTTTTATTTTACGCCCTTATTTTTTGTTTGTAAATTTGCTTTTTGTATTGCACGCCTGTGTGCAAAACGCAGGCGGCCAGAATGCTTTACTGGAAGAATTCCGGATCTTCCAGATAAATAGAAAGCAAAAGCAAAAAGCGCTGACGGGCATCTTCCAGATTCGTCTCCAGGATCTGCTCGATCTTTTTAATTCGATAGATCAACGTGTTCCGATGAATGCAAAGAACATCCGCCGTTTTTGTCTGATCCCTTTCTTCCCGCAGGTACACTGCCAGCGTCCGGTAATACTCCGTGCCGGCGGATGCATCCTGCTGTTTCAGCCTTTCCAACCCCGGCGAAGAAACGGAAAGCGGCTTGTTTGCATTGATCTGATGCCTCAGATATTCCAGAGCATAATCTTCGCAGCTGTTGATTGTCCCTGCTTTTTGCTCTCCATACTGTATGGCCAGCAATGCCTGCTGATAATAGGCCGGCAGTTGGAAGAGATCCTGAAACACATAGCTGCTACCGCAGGAAAGTTTCCTGCGTTTCAGAATATCGGTCAGCGTTCGGCGAAAATCTTTTTCCGGGATCTTCTCATAATTGACGATGATCATGACATCGGACAAATACTTAAAACAGTATACGGCCGAGAAGGAAGACGACAAGGCTTTCTGCAGATATGGAAGATCGAATCGGTTTGATGCGATATCCCGGATGCAGAATAACTGCATGGAAGGCTCTCCCGGCCAGCCGATGCCTTCCTGCTTAAACCGGATCAGGGCAGGATCCGTTTCCTTGCCGTCCAGAATATTAATAAAGAGGGCCGATTGAGGGGAGAACAAAAGCCCCTCCTCATTGATCTTGAACCAGAAATCCAGCAGGCGGCAGAACGCTTCTGTCAGATGCATCCGTGAATTTGTCTGATGGTCAGCGCCTTCCATGGAAACGAACCATCCGATCAGATCACCATTTCTGGCATAGAAATTTCGGATGATGTCTTCGGTCTCATGTCCTCCGTTCACAACATACGGGCCGTGGCGATCCGAATACTGCTGCAGGATATCATTGAGCATCAGTACGTCCTGTGAGGAAAGATGCCCGTTCTCCATTGCATAGTAATCCGGCTTTTGTGGAAATTCCCGCAGCCCGAGAAGACTGTGACTGGCGTCCGTGACCAGAATCGTCGTGCGAAAAACCGGCAGACTCATCTGAAGGATCTCGTCGATGGAAAGACCTTCCTCGATCGCGCGGATAATACTGTTTTCCCAATCGTTGTAAAACTCCAGCATTCGCTGGATCTCGTTGAATACTCGGTATTCATCTTCCGTATTAAGAAGGATCAGATCTTCTCCGTTCGCACAGATCACGCCTCTTTCTCCGCTCTGGATGAAATCATCCGCGTGACCAACATAGAGCAGGTCTTCCTCCGGCTCTATTCCCTCCGCAAAATAACGGACTCCTTTGATCCGCATTTCGCCTCTCATGATTCGCGGCTTCGGCTCAAACGCCTCCAGCCAGTCATTGACGATCCACATACTGAACTTCATGCTTTTATTATAACCATGTTGTGCTTTTTGCACAATATGTATGTGCAAAATATTTTTCGGTTTTCACACTCCGCCCATAGGAACGCAGCCATTTTCTTTTTATAATTTTGCTAAACACAAGTAAATTTGCAGCGATATCTGAGCAAAAGAATCCCTGCAGGATCATCTGATATCCTTTGTGATGGATAGGAGAAAGGAGAATACGATGAGCGAGCAAATGACAAACAACGCAGCACCAGCTGGAGCAATGCCGGAAGGAGGACTTCCTCCAATCGCAGTCAGAAGTATCCGGAACCAGACAGCCCTCTCTCTGAATGAGCCGGACCGTGTTCCGTTTATGCCGTCTATGAACAATTTTTATGCAATGCACTACGGCGTTTCGATCAAGGACTCCATGACAGATGCCCGCACGCTGATTGAGCCGCTTCGGAAATTCTGTGCAGATTATAATCCGGACTGGGTCTGGAATCCGGTTCCGTTCCCGATCAAACCGATGGAGACCATCGGGCACAAGCAGGCAAGATGGCCGGGCGAATACTGGAATCTGCCGGATGATACCCCTTACCAGTACGTCGACAAATGTTATCTGACCGAAGATGACTGGGATGAGTACTTCAAGGATCCTTCCTACTATCTGCTCACCCGTGTGATCCCGGAAAAATATGAAGCACTTGGCGCATTGAAAATGCTGAGCCCGTATGCGATGTGCAATCAGGCAATCCTCAGCTATATGCCGTTTGGTCTTCCGCCAGTGCAGGAAGCGCTGAAAGCTCTGATCAAAACCGGTCAGGAAGTCATGGACTTCATGCAGGGCGGCATCGAGCTAACCATGAGCGTGATCAACAACGGCTACCCGGTTTACGGCGGCGCCCCGACGATGATCCCGTTTGATTATTTTGCAGACTGCATCCGCGGACTCATGGAGCTCTGCATGGATCTGGTCACAGATCCGGATGTCGTAGACGAAGCGATCCAGAAGGTAGGCGACATCATCATCCCGGCAGGTATCCAGACTGCTAAAATGTCCAACTGCCAGGATCTTTTCCTGCCATTACACTGCGGCGTCGATAACTTTATGTCCGTGGAAAACTACGAGAAGCACTACTGGCCAAGCCTGAAGAGAACGATCGAGGCTGCCATTGCTGCGGACCTGACACCAATCGTCTTCTGCGAAGGCCGCTACAATACAAGACTCGACTGCATCACAGACGTTCCAAAGGGCAAAGTTCTGTATGTCTTTGAGGAAGTGGATCTGAAAGAAGCAAAACGAATCGTCGGACCATATGCGGCTATCGGCGGCGGCATGAACACCCACACGCTGATGAACGGCACGCCGGAGCGCGTGGAACGCGAAGTCCGCGAGACCCTGGAATACATGGCACCGGGCGGCGGCTACTTTATGTGCAACTCTATCGCGCTTGATCAGGTCTCTCCGGAGAACATGCATGCATGGCGTGATGCTGTGGAGAAATACGGATATTACAGATAAAGATTATTGCAGATAATAAAAAGAAGATGCGCATTTCAGGCATCTTCTTTTTTATATTTCATAAGTTCCTCGCAAAAATCCGGACACTCTTTGTCTGCACGGATCGGTTTTCCTTCCAGATTAATAAAGCAGTGGGAGGATGTGGCCACGCAGACTACGGTTCCGTCCTCTTTT
>JAZNHY010000250.1:0-5627 GCA_045577235.1 Lachnospiraceae bacterium | reverse complement strand
TCTTCAATATGCTCGATCATCATTGTGGTCAGCATATCAATATCATTATTTACAATAAAGTTCGCACCTACCCAGTCCTTGATACCACTCTGTAAAAATCCTCTGACCTGATCCGATCCCTTGGTATATGGATCAACACCCAGGAATGTATCAATACCGGTAGCGACGACGTAATTTCCAATGGACACTGCCTTTTCACTCATCCACTCAGGTGCACATCCGACCAGAGGGATTTCCGAGATCTCAATACCCCAGTCTTTTGCAATGTCTGATGCCAGGACCATCATACGGGAAATATCCACGCAGGAACCCATATGCAGAACCGGCGGGATATCGACCAGTCGGCAGACTCTCTTTAAACCTTCGCCGCAATACTTAGCTGCTTCTTTATCCATTAAGCCGACCTTGGCAGCTGCCTGTGCAGAACAACCGGAAACCACGACTAAAATGTCATTTTCCAGAAGCCGTTTCATCAGATCCACATGGAAGGAATCCGGCCGGATCTTCGGGTTGTTGCAGCCAACCATGGCGACCGCACCGCGGATGACGCCTGATTTCACTGCATCGACCAGAGGTTTCATGGTGCCCAGTTCATCCACATGAGAATTTGTAACGCCGTCCAGGCATTTCTTGATCGCTTCCACGGAATAACCGACCGTTGCCTTTGATTTCTGTTTCGGGATATTGACCAGCTCCGGATCACGGTTCTTAAAGTTCATGATCGCAAGACGGATGATCTTTTTCGCATTCTCTCCCGCATTCGCCTCATCGAACTCGATAAACTCGGAATCCGGTATCTTAGCGATATGGGAGGTCGTGATAAACTTAGTATGGAAGCATTTGGAAAGAGGTCCTAATGCAGGGAAGATACACTGCACATCTACAACAATGGCTTCACAGGCACCCGTCAATACAACATTCTCCTGTGCCAGGAAGTTTCCTGCCATCGGAATCCCGTGACGCATTGCCACCTCATTAGAAGTACAGCATACGCCCGCGATATTGATCCCCTTTGCGCCCTGTTCTTTTGCCAGTGCGATCATTTCCGGATCATTCGCATAGAAAACAATCATTTCTGAAAGCGACGGATCATGTCCATGAACGATGATATTGACCATATCTTCTTCCATGACACCGATGTTTGCTTCGGTATCAATTGGTTTCGGCGTTCCGAAAAGAATATCGGAAAACTCCGTTCCCATCATGGAACCGCCCCATCCATCAGAAAGACCTGCGCGCAGAGCCTGACGGACCAGCGCTTCCGGATCAGAAGAACAGCCCATATGTGTCATGTGCATAGACTGGGAGACTTCCCTGTCGATCGCGCGCGGTGAGATATCCTGCGATTCCCAGATCTGCTGGCGTAATAACGGTGCACGTTTTAAAAACCGTTGTGTACCAAACGGCTTACCATATTCATTCAGGCCTGCCAGAGCGACATCATGGGCGACATCATAAATATCCCTGCCTTCTGTTTCAATCTCCCATTCTTTCGCAATGCGCAGGAGCTTCTCCTCGTCCTTGACTTTGTAATCACTCTCCGGTGACGATTTGTAAAGGGTATGCGCAATGCTTCTTCCGTGATCGGAATGAGTGGCCGCTCCACCTGCCGTAAAACGCAGATAGTTTCTGGCAACGATCCCGTGCACATCACATCCGCAGATGCCGCGCGGTGCCTTCTTGGAGATACGGCACGGACCCATGGAACAAATACGACAGCAGGTACCGGACTCACCGAACCCGCAGTGCGGCGTCTGATTTTTAACACGCTGCTGCCAGGTATCAGCCCCTACCTTTTCCGCTGTTTTTAAGAGTTCTTCGGTTGCTGCGATGACTTCCTCTGATGGAATGACTCCTTCCCAACTCAACTTGTGTTCCTCCTGTTCTTTTTTATAGAAAACACTTCTTGTTATTTTTTTAACGATTTAAAAATACCTTATCACCTCTTTCTTTTTTTGTATTGTTCGAACGGTCTATTTTTGGTAATATTTTTCGATAAATTTGTATTTTTAAAAATACATATCCCTGAGGGAGGGATACGATGTTTCTAAAAAATGCCTTAACAGCAATAAAAAAGCGGAGAAACTGCTGTTCTCCGCTTTTTGAAATATATTTATAATTCTATCGGTCATCCAGTTTCAGCACAGACATAAATGCCTTCTGCGGAATTTCCACATTTCCGATCTGCCGCATTCGTTTTTTGCCTTCCTTCTGCTTTTCCAAAAGTTTTCTCTTTCGAGTGATATCTCCACCGTAGCACTTTGCAAGAACATCTTTGCGCAAGGCCTTAACAGTCTCCCTGGCAATGATCTTGCTGCCGATTGCCGCCTGGATAGGAATCTCGAACAGATGTCTTGGAATCTCCTCTTTCAGCTTTTCACACATCTTGCGCCCACGCTCATAAGCAGAATCCGCATGAACAATAAAGGACAGAGCATCCACTTCTTCTCGGTTGATCAGGATATCCAGCTTGACTAACTTGCTCCTCTCGTATCCTTTCAGCTCGTAATCCAGGGAAGCATATCCCCGGGACCTTGATTTCAAGGCATCAAAGAAATCATAGATGATCTCATTGAGCGGAAGGTCATATCGCAGGATCGCGCGGTTTGCCTCAATGTATTCGATCTCTTTATAGACACCGCGTCTTTCCTGGCAAAGCTCCATGATCGGTCCGATATAGTCCGATGTGACCATGATCTCGGCCTCAACCATAGGTTCTTCCATATATTCGATCTCTGATGGATCTGGCAGATTAGTAGGGTTGGTCAGATCGATCATCGTTCCATCCGTTTTCTTGACTTTATAAATAACGGACGGTGCTGTCGTGACCAGATCCAGATTATACTCTCTCTCCAGACGCTCCTCGATGATCTCCAGATGAAGAAGTCCTAAGAAGCCGCAGCGGAATCCAAATCCCAATGCAACAGAAGTCTCTGGTTCATAATTCAAAGAAGCATCATTTAATTTCAGTTTTTCCAACGCATCCCGCAGATCTTCGTAATGTGCGCCATCAGCCGGATACATGCCACAGTAGACCATGGACTGGACTTTCTTATAACCCGGAAGCGGCTCGCTGCAAGGACGCTGTGCATCCGTTACTGTATCACCTACCATGGTATCACGGACATTCTTGATAGACGCTGTGAAGTAGCCGACCATGCCTGCGCTCAATTCTTCGCACGGGATAAACTTGCCTGCGCCAAAGTAACCGACCTCGACCACATTTGCCTCTGCGCCGGTTGCCATCATCTTAACTGTCGTGCCAACCTTGATCGTTCCTTCCCGCACTCGGATAAAGACGATGACACCTTTATAGGAATCATAGATGGAATCAAAGATCAATGCCTGCAAAGGTGCCGCCGCATCCCCCTGAGGCGCCGGGATCCGTTCCACAATTGCTTCCAGGACCTGTTCAATATTGATGTCGTTCTTTGCTGAGATCAGCGGCGCATCCTGTGCTTCCAGCCCAATGACATCCTCAATCTCTTCGATCACCCGCTCCGGCTCCGCACTCGGAAGATCGATCTTATTGATGACCGGGATCACTTCCAGGTCGTGATCGATTGCCATATAAACATTTGCCAGGGTCTGCGCCTCAATTCCCTGTGCCGCATCAACAACCAGGACGGCTCCGTCACAGGCAGCCAAGGATCTGGAGACCTCATAGTTGAAGTCCACATGGCCTGGGGTATCGATCAGATTAAACACGTATTCTTCACCATTTTGCGCTTTATAAATAACACGCACTGCCTGTGCCTTTATCGTGATCCCGCGTTCCCGCTCCAGATCCATATTATCCAGCACCTGTGCCTGCATTTCACGGCTGGTCAGCGTACCGGTCTTTTCGATGATCCGGTCAGCTAACGTACTTTTACCGTGGTCGATATGCGCAATGATACAAAAATTACGGATGTTTTCCTGATTCATAAATCTCTTTACATTCTTTCCGGAGCACCGAACCCTAACAGGTCAATGCATTGCTCCAGAACTTCTTTAGTCAGTTTCAACAGAGCCAGATAACTCTCTTTCTTCTTTTCATCCTCCTCAGAAAGGATCTTCACTTCATGATAAAACGTATTAAACGCATTTGCCAGATCATAGATGTAGGAGCAGATCTTATGCGGCGCCAGTTCTCTGTATGCAGTCTCGATGACATCCGAAAAACGGGATACTTCCATCAGGAGACCTTTTTCCGCTTTCTCTCCGGTAAAAAAGATCTCACCATCAGCTTCTTTCCCGGCTTTATTCAGGATCGACTTGATACGGACGATCGTATAAAGGATATATGGGCCAGTGTTTCCTTCAAATTCAATAAATCTGCTGATATCAAAAATATAATCTTTTGTAGCCTGATTCGAAAGATCTCCATATTTCAATGCCGCCAGTGCAATGACTTTGGACGTCTCTGCCGCTTCTTCCGCGCTGATATCCGGGTTATCCTTCATCTTTTCCAGAACAGCCTCATTGACCTCATTGATCAGCGACTCCAGACGCATCACACCGCCGGAACGTGTTTTATACGGCTGTCCATCTTTCCCGTTCATTGTGCCAAAGCCAAGATGGAAAAGCTTCTCTCCTTCATGCACGATATGAGCTTTCCGCGATACACGGAAAACCTGTTCCAGATGGAGAGACTGCCGTTTATCCACTACATAGATAATATAATCCGGGCGGTAGAGTTTTTCTCTTTCTACTAATGTTGCCAGATCCGTTGTCGCATAAAGACTGGAGCCATCCCGTTTCACAATAATGCAAGGCGGAAGTTCTTTTTTATCTGTTTCTTCAGTCACATCAATGACATATGCTCCGTCACTTTCATAAGCAAGCCCCTGATCTTTCAGATCCTGGATCATCGCCGGAATATAAGGCTGTACATCACTTTCACCTTTCCAGAGATCAAAATAGACCTCCAGATTATCATAGTTCTTCTTCAGATCTTCTTTGGAAACTTCCGTGATCTTTTCCCAGATCTTCCGGTACTGTTCATTTCCATTCTGCAGTTCTCCGGTAATGCGGTGAGCTTCTTTAGCAAAAGCTTCATTGTATGTTTCACTTTCCTCTTTGCATTTCTTGCTGGCTGTCGGATAGATTTCCTCCAGATCCGTCACGGTAAAGTCCTCTTCCATGCCGCGGAGGATCAGCTCAGCAATGACCTGCCCCATCTGCAGGCCCCAGTCGCCTAAATGCACATCGCCAAGCACGTCATGCCCCATATAGCGGCAGATCCGCTTAATGCTTTCTCCGATGATAGCCGCACGGAGATGTCCAATATGCAATGGCTTAGCCACATTGGCTCCGCCGTAATCTACCAGGATCATCTGCTTAGGCTCTTCGTTATCCAGACCGAATTTTTCTGCCCTGACCATGTTTCCTATATATTCAGTCAGAAATCTTCCGGTCACTTTCAAATTGATAAAGCCCGGTTTCACTGCCTCCGCCATCTCAAAAGCCGGATTATCCAAAAGAAGGTGAGCCACTTTTTCCGCTATTTCCATCGGAGCCTGATGCACTTTTTTTGCCAGCACCATCGCTCCGTTGCACTGGTATTCACAAAGATCCGGACGGTTGGAAAGAGAGGCAGTGATTCCCTCTTTCGGATATCCGGAAGCTTCAAATGCATCCTGTAA
>JAZNHY010000249.1:0-3170 GCA_045577235.1 Lachnospiraceae bacterium | reverse complement strand
TGGCTCACAGAACGACATGGCTACGATCCGACTTAGTGACTGACGCAGTAATGGCAGGCCGTGCAGGGAACCGTTTTGGCGGCAAGCATCTCCCCGGCAATTCGGAGGATGGTCTTCATTTCGTCATAGTTTAACGGTTTTTCCTCTTTAAACGTTTCCAGGTTTTTCTTCAGCTGCTCCTCGTTCGACATGCCGGAAAGGATCGTTGTAACCTCGGGAATGGAAAGCAGGAAGCGGAAAGCCCAGGCCGGGATCTCTTCATCCGGCCGCAGCGTTTTCAGCTGTTCCTCATGCTCCGGCGAAAGCTTCGCAAGCGCCCCTCCGCGCAGCGGTTCCATGATCCAGACCGGAATGCCATGTTCTTTCAGGATCCCGTTTTTTTCTCTTCCGTCCTGGAAAGTCCAGTCCAGATAATTGACCTGAAGCTGACAGAACTCCATGTCTTTGCCGTATGCATCCAGAAAACGGTTCAGCACATTGATCTTTCCGTGGCAGGAAAAGCCCAGATGCCGGATCCGTCCGTTCCTCTTCTGTTCGATCAGATAACTGTAGATTCCGTATTTCTCATCATCCAGATAAGCGTCGATATTCATTTCGCAGACATTGTGGAATAAATAGAAATCGAAGTGATCCGTCTGCAGTTTTTCGAGCTGACGGTTAAAGATCTCTTCCGCTTTTCCCCAGTTGGACCGATCATAACCCGGGAACTTTGTTGCCAGATAATAGCTGTCTCTCGGGTAGCGGGACAGCGCTTTTCCGAGAACGGTTTCCGAATTACCCCCGTGGTATCCCCACGCTGTATCATAATAATTGATCCCGTTCTCCATCGCGGTATCGACCATCCGCATTACCGCATCTTCATCGATACGGCTGTCGTCTTTATCGATTACCGGCAGGCGCATCGCCCCGAATGCGAGCGCCGAAAGTTTAATATCCTGAAAATCTCTGTAAATCATACCGTTTTACCCTCCGGTCTTTCACCGTATTATTTGATAAGTTTCATCAGCCCTTACATCCGGCAATCGCTACTGTCTCTGATCTGATATGCGATTCTTATGATCTCTCTTTAATTATATGATTTATTATACCATCAAACTTTAAATCGCGCTATTATTCGTTCAATTATTGATTACTTAAAAATAATAGCATTTCAGAGCAGTCCTGTCTTCCGATTGCCGCAGACAGCCACTGCGGCAGGCGTCCTCTCTGAATGCAGACAGACTCTCCCCCCGCCTTGGGAAGAATTCAGGTAGAAGTGCTGCGAAAGCAGGATTTTTGTACGCGCGCAAAAGCCGGTCTTTTTGTATGCATGCAAAAGCCGGTTTTTTTGTGCTTTTTCAATGGAAATACAATAATAATTATGTTAGTATGAATTAAAGATAATCCCTGTCTCTTTATTTCAAAAAAAGGAATTCAACGATCATGGAAGAGCCGATCATCCAGATTAATGAAAAGCTTTACGAAATAACAAAAAAAATCAACCGCAAGCCGCTTCGGAAGACCTACATGGTGCGTTTCGTCATCCGCTGCATCATTCTTGCGGTTTCGATCCTGCTGTACTTTATCAATCCGGCGCAGCTGGAAATCTCAGTGGATACGGACTGGCTTGCGCCGTTCCGCAGCATTTCATTCGTTCATTTTGTCTGGCTGATCTGGGTCATTGATATGGTCATGCAGCTGATCCCGCTGCAGAAGCACATACCGATCGGATCCCAGAAAAACTTCAGCATCCATTTCCGCCCGATCCTGGAAAAGCTGAGCGACCGGCAGGCGATCATCAAACATATCAAGCTGCTTTCCGCCCGCGCCTACAAGGTCTTTCTGCTGTGGGCCGCCATGATCGCCGCGATCGGCATCATTTATCATTTTAGAATACTTCAACCGCTTCAACTGTATCTGATCGCGGCAGCGTTTTATGTCTGCGATCTGATCTGTGTTCTTTTCTGGTGCCCCTTCCGGGTGTTCATCATGAAGAACAAATGCTGCACAACGTGCCGGATCTTCAACTGGGACCACCTGATGATGTTCTCGCCCATGCTGTTCCTGCGCAGTCTTTTTGCGTGGAGCCTTATAATCCTGGCGATCATCATCTGGGCTATATGGGAGCTTACCGCCTTCCTGTATCCGGAGCGGTTCATCATGCATACGAATTCCAGGCTCAAATGCAGCGAATGCACCGACCGCCTCTGCCGCAGGCCTCGAGGCGACAGAGTCGAGCCTTCGATGGAATAACAGCGGCCTGAGATCGAAATCGAGTAGGAGGAAATTCCACTCATTGGTGGAATTTCCGACCTCTCACACCACCGTGCGTACCGTTCGGTACACGGCGGTTCAATCAACTTAACAAGTGACACGCCTTGTGGTGTAGTAGTCAAGCATGGAGATTAGCCCGAAGTGGGCTAGTCTCTTGTTGCTTATAGCCTTCTGTACCCATCCGTTATGGGCGAGCCTTGCATAGCGGTCGCCGCAGTATGCGATTTTAAACGCGGCCCATCTGGGTACATCCAACTTCATCAGATTCTTTGCTCTGTTCCTCGGCGTTTTCCAGTGCTTCCAGATACACATCCTCAGACGGTATCTAATGTTACTGTCCAACCGCTCACACAGCCCTTTCATGCTTCCGATTTTGAAGTAGTTAATCCATCCTCGGATGAGCTGATTGAGCTTATACACCTTATAGGAATTACTCACTCCCCAGCTCCTGCATGTCAGCTTCTTCATCTGTGCTTTGAACTTCGCTACTGCCTTCTGGTGCGGCCTGGCTTTGTATACTTTGGTAAACGAGTCAAAGTAAAACCCAAACCCAAGATACTTGATACCTTTCGGCTTATCGACCTTGCTCTTTTCAGCATTCACTTTCAGTCCGAGTTTTTCCTCGATGAAGCGAGTCACACTCTTCATGACTCTGTCTGCCGCTTGTCTGCTTCCGACCATGATGATTAGGTCATCTGCATACCGTACAAAGTCCAGCCCTCTTGCTTCCAGCTCCTTATCCAGTTCATTAAGCATAATGTTCGCTAACAGCGGCGAGATATTTCCTCCCTGCGGCGTGCCGACTATGGTGTCTTCATACTCATCGTCGATCATTACTCCGCTGACAAGGAACTTCCTCACCACCGAGATGACATCTCCGTCCTTGATTGTTCGTCCGAAGATCGTCATCAGCTTGT
>JAZNHY010000248.1:0-2272 GCA_045577235.1 Lachnospiraceae bacterium | reverse complement strand
GATGACAGAGGCGTGAACTTCTATACGGCTTTGGACGACGGGATCAACGAAGGTCTCTTTGGCAAAGGCGGGGAGAAACTGCGGGAGTTCCGCAATCTGATCGAGTCGCTGAAAGAGAGTGCCGGAATCTCCAATGAGCATGGCCGGCAGATGTCTTTAAAGGAGCTGATGGAAGAGGTTCTGGAGAAGACTGGTTATCGGCGGGAGCTGGAGCTGGAAAACACGGTTGAGGCGCAGACGAGGCTCGAAAATATTGATGAATTGATCAATAAACTGGCGCTGTATGAAGATACGGCCGAAGAACCTACTTTGAGCGGCTTCCTGGAGGAGGTCTCGCTGGTGGCAGATATCGATTCCTGGTCTGCAGACTCGGATTACGTGTCGCTGATCACCATCCATTCCGCCAAGGGTCTGGAGTTTCCTATTGTGTTCCTTTGCGGTATGGAGGATGGCCTGTTCCCGATGAGTGCAGCCATTAACTCCATGGATGAAGAGGACCTGGAGGAGGAGCGCCGTCTGGCTTATGTGGCTATCACCAGAGCAAAGGAGAAGCTGATCCTTACGGCATCGCGCATGCGGATGGTCCGCGGTGAGACGATGGTTTCTATTATCTCGCGGTTTGTCAGAGAGATCCCGGGCGAGCTAATTGAGCCGGATGATGAGAATAAGTATGTGATATCGAAAGGTTCGTTTGGCGGCAATGCGGCCAGCCGGAAAGAAAGTAAAGAGGAGTTCAAGCGGAAACCATTTGCGATGAGCGGCGGTTCCGGAAAGCCATCAGGCAGCGGCTCCGGCGGCGGAAAGGCTTTGCTGGATTACGAGGAAGGCGACCGTGTTTCCCATATGAAATTTGGCGAAGGTATTGTCACAGGCATCCGTGATGGCGGCCGTGACTGGGAAGTGACCGTGGACTTTGAGGAGTACGGAACCAAGAAACTGTTCGCCGGATTTGCAAAGCTGAAGAAGGTCTGAAAAGATTAAAAAAGTATGAAAAATGGTGTCCTTTTGTTGCAAAAATCGGCTCAATATTTTATGATAGACGAGGGTGAATACGATGGGAAAAATTATTAGAACCGGAATTAAATATATCTTCAAAAGAAAGGCGAAAGGCATGGAAAGAAAATTCGCAGAATTATTGGAGCTTTCTAAACTGAACGAACTGATCAAGAAAGACGAAAAGGAAGAAAAGTGCGGCAAGGTCTGGAAGATTATCGGTATCTGCGCAGCTGTTGTAGTTGCTCTCGGCGGCATCGGATTCCTTGTTTACAAGCTCTTTGCAAATCAGACAGATGATTATGATCTTTATGATGATCTGGACAACTATTATGTAGATGATGACGTTGAAAAAGATCCATTGGTAAATCAGACCAGTGACGATATCAGCGAAGCAGATTTTGCAGAGTAAAGTTTATATTTGACTATGTTGAAGGCTGTCGTGCAGAAGAAAGCGCGGCAGCCTTTTTAGAAGAAAACTAAGCACAGAAGAGAAGCAACATGAGCAAGAAGAAAAAACAGATTGATCTGAGTCCATATGAAAACAGGGAGGCGTTATGCCCGCACTTTGGGAAGTGTGGCGGCTGTACGTATCAGAAGATTTCCTATGACCGGCAGCTGGAGATGAAGGCATCTCTGGTGAAGGGGCTTTTGGATGAGGCATGTGAGGCGCTTGGCAAAGAGGCCAATTATCAGTTTGAAGGCATCCTGCCTTCCCCAATGGAAGAGGGCTACCGCAATAAAATGGAATTCACGTTCGGGGATGAGTGCAAGGATGGTCCGTTTGCACTGGGGCTGCATCAGAAGGGCAGCTTTATGAATATTGTAAATGTGACGGACTGCCACCTGATCCATCCGGATATGAACCTGGTGCGCAATACGGTCAGGGATTATTTCCAGCCGTTTTATGAGGATGACACGGTCACTTTTTATAATCATCGTTCCCATCAGGGATGGCTGAGACATCTTTTGCTCAGGCGGGCGGCTGCCACGGGGGAGATACTGGCTGCGTTGGTTACTACATCGCAGATGAATCCCGAAACATCACAGAAGATGCTGGACGAACTGACGGAACAGCTGAAGGTGCTGGATGTGGAAGGCATCATTACCGGCATTCTACATATCACAAATGACTCGCTGGCAGATATTATACAGAGCGATAAGACTGAAATTTTGTATGGCCGCGATTACATCATGGAGGAAGTGTTAGGACTGAAGTTCCGGATCTCTGTTTTCTCCTTCTTCCAGACCAACACTAAGGGAGCGGAAGTGCTATACG
>JAZNHY010000247.1:0-5753 GCA_045577235.1 Lachnospiraceae bacterium | reverse complement strand
TTCCATCAATTTTATTAGAAAATCTGCATTTTTCTTCTCGTCTGTCACGATCTCAAAATGATAGCTTTTTTCGGGATCAGAGACCATTCCTTTCGCTAAAAAAGCGCCACGGAGAAAGGCCCTCTTGCTGTCTGACTCCTTAACGAGGCCCTCCGGATGCAGAAGTTCTTCATATTCTAAATTAATATTAAATGTTTTTTTGAGGGATGTAAAGGTATAAATAAACACCCCTTTTTCAGGATCCCGGAAGACGTTTTTCTCATCCAGCAGGATCAATGCAGCCAGTTCTGCCTTTCTGGCCGGCTTCTTTTTTGTATAATGAAGAATCAGTTCTTCTTTGATCTGTGCAGTAAAAGACATTACAGGATCTTAACCTCACATTCCAGGTTGACGCCAAATTTTGCCTGTACCTCTTTTTGCACATAAGCGATCAGATCCAGCACATCCTGCGCTTTTGCGCCGCCGGAGTTGATAATAAAGCCTGCATGTTTCTCCGAGACCTGCGCCCCGCCTATCCGATATCCCTTCAGGCCGGCATCACTGATCAGCTTGCCGGCAAAATATCCTTCCGGCCGTTTAAACACAGAGCCACAGCTTGGATATTCCAACGGCTGTTTTTCTTCCCGTCTGGCGGTCAGATCAGCGATCTTAGCCCTGATAGCTTCCTGATCTCCTTTGGCCAGTTGGAGCACTGCAGAAAGAACTATATAATCGCCAGATGAGCACAGACTCCTCCGATAGGAAAATGCCATTTCCTCACAGCTTTTTTCCAGGATCTCCCCTTCTCTGTTCATAACGCGGACGGAACGGATGATATCCTTCATTTCTCCATCATAGGCACCTGCATTCATACATACCGCACCACCAAGGCTTCCGGGGATACCAGAAGCAAATTCAAATCCGGTCAGGGAGGCTTCTTCAATCAAAGCAGAAAGATCCTTTAACAGGATACCTGCCTCGGCACAGACTACATCATCTGTGATCGTTACATTCTGCATGCGGCGGATTTCAATCACGGCACCATCAAACCCTTCGTCCTGAAAGATCAGATTGGAGCCATTCCCCTTGATATAATATGGGTACTGCTCTTTTCCCAACGCCTGCAGGAGAAAGAGGAGATCTTCCTCCGAGGAAGGCTGAAAAAGGAATGCCGCCGGACCGCCGACTTCCATAGAAGTATGCTTTGCCATGGGTTCATCTTTGAAAACGGCATCAGTCCCCAGTTTATTTATAATTGTCTGAATTGTTTCTTCTGATAGCTGTCTCATGTAGTTTAAGGACCTTATCCTTCCTGCTCGTTCTCTTCACGATGGGCAATGATCTCTTCCGTTACTCTGTCGCATAAAGCCTGTGCTGCATTGTATCCCATCTGTTTCTGTCTGTGATTAACAGCTGCTGTTTCTATAATGATAGCCAGATTTCGGCCCGGACGTATAGGGATCGTATGCTTAACGACTTTGACGCCCAGAATCTCCTGGTATTCTTCATGCAGCCCTAATCGGTCATAGGAGAGCTGGCCGTTCCACTCTTCCAGATTGATGATCATGCTGATGCCCGAAAACTCCATGACACTTTCTACTCCGTACAGGGACTTGATGTCTACAACACCGATGCCCCGAAGCTCAACCATATGCCGTGTGATCTCAGGTGCCTGCCCGATCAGAACATCTTCGCTGATTCTTAAAATCTCTATCACATCATCAGCAACCAGGCGGTGACCACGCTTGACCAGCTCGATTGCTGTCTCGCTTTTTCCGATACCAGAATCTCCGGTGATCAGAATACCTTCACCAAACACATCTACCAAAACGCCGGAGATCGTCTCCGTTGGTGCCAGCTGCCGGTTGATCCACCGGATGATCTCAACAATAACCAGTGCAGTAGAATGCTCAGTTGATAAGACTGGTATGTGATGTTCTTTTGCCAGACTCAGGATCTCCGGAGGCGGCTGGATCCCGCGGGCAATAATGAGCCCCGGGAATTTATAAGAGAACATCTTTTCCAGGCGTTCTTTACGCTCTTCATTCGTAAGAGTCTGGATATACATATCCTCTGCCCGTCCCATAACCTGGAGACGTTTGTTATCGAAATAATCATAGAAGCCCGCCAACTGAAAAGCAGGACGGTTAATGGCCCTGTGATAGACCTGCACTTCATTCAGATCCAGTTCCGGGGTCAGATTAGTGTATCCAAGTTTCTCTGCCAATTCCTGCAGCGTTACAAATTGTCTTGACAATGGTATTTCCTCTTTTCTTTTTCTTCCCACGTTGTCAACAAGATAACTGATTTATTTTACTATGATTCCAGAAATATCTCAACTGCACCGCTCTTGTATGATATAGTAATAGTATGAAAAAAATAACTATTGGAATCATTGCGCACGTAGATTCCGGCAAGACAACGCTTTCGGAATCGATTCTCTATCTTACGAACGTGATCCGTCAGTTCGGAAGAGTGGATAAAGGCGCTTCTTTTTTTGATGACGATTCCAATGAGCGTTCCCGCGGTATCACCATTTATTCCAAGCAAGCCAGATTTACCTATGGAGACACCTCTTTCAATTTAATCGATACACCTGGACATTCAGATTTTTCCGCGGAGACTGAACGTACACTTCAGGTCCTGGATTATGCCATTCTTTTGATCAGTGCTTCGGAAGGGATCAAGGGGCAGACAGAAACCTTGTGGCGTCTTCTGCATGATTACCATGTTCCTCTTTTTGTTTTCTTTAATAAAATGGACCAGGCCGAAAGCAATAAAGATACTTGTCTGAAACAGATCAGATCATTATCAAAAGACGCTGCCGTGGATTTTTCGTGCGGGAAAACAGAGACTTTCTTTGAAGAAGCCGCTCTTTGCAGCGAAGACGCGATGGAAGAATATTTAAGCTGCGGGCAGATTAGCGATGAAAAGATTGCAGATATGATAAAGCAGCGGAAACTCTTCCCTTGTTTTTTCGGCTCCGCTTTATTATCCGAAGGTGTAGACGAACTCCTTGCGGCGCTGGATCGTTATACCCAAATGCCATCTTACCCGGAAGAATTCTCTGCAAGGGTCTATAAGATCTCCCGCTCCGCGGATGATCAGCGGCTGACCTTTGTAAAGATCACCGGCGGTTTGTTAAAAGCAAAAACTCTCCTGCCAGACGGAGAAGAAGAATCGAAAGTCAATCAGATCCGTTTCTATTCCGGAAGCAAATATCAGGTAGAAGATACAGCTTATGCCGGTGACATCTGCGCACTGACCGGTCTGAAAGAAAGCTATGCAGGAGAAGGGTTCGGAAAAGAAGAACAGCAGATCCTTCCTCTTCTGATGCCGATCCTGCGTTACCGTGTTAATCTGCCGTTCGGCGTCGATGCCGTGCAGATCCTTCCATATTTCCGAACATTAGAAGAAGAAAGTCCGGAACTATCCGTACTTTGGGATGAAGAAAAAAAAGAACTGTCTGTCAGCGTCATGGGCGCGATACAGCTGGAAATCCTGACCACCGTCCTGAAAGAACGCTTCCACCTGGATGTCACCTTCGACACCGGCGAAGTCATGTATATGGAAACCATAACCAAACCAGTCATTGGGGTCGGACACTTTGAACCGCTGCGTCATTATGCAGAAGTGCATCTGAAAATGGAACCGCTGGAAACGGGGAGCGGTCTGGTGTTTGCCAGCGCTGTTTCAACAGACCGTCTGGCAAAAAACTGGCAGCGGCTGATCCTGACTCACCTGGCAGAGCGGACACACAAAGGAGTGCTGACCGGTGCGCCGATCACTGACATGAAGATCACCCTGATCAATGGAAAAGCTCATTTGAAGCACACAGAAGGCGGCGACTTCCGGCAGGCAGTTTACCGTGCTGTCCGACAGGGGCTTATGATGACAGAAAATGCCCTGCTGGAACCTTTTTATCGATTTACTTTAGAAGTTCCTTCAGAGAATGTGGGACGCGCATTAAATGATCTTTCCCTGATGCAGTCCACTTTTAATGCTCCGGATCTGAATACCGAAAGAGGTACTTCTCTGATTCGCGGACGAGGACCGGTTTCCGCCCTCAAAGACTATCCTGCAGAACTGGCTTCTTACACCAAAGGTCAGGGACAGCTTTCCTTTTTCCCGGATGGATATGGGCCATGTCATAACGCAGAAGAAGTGATCCTGCGCAAAGGGTATGATCCTCTGCGGGATATCCGCAATACACCGGATTCTGTCTTTTGCAGTCATGGAGCAGGTGTGATCGTTCCATATGATGAGGTCTATGACCATATGCATCTGGATTTTGACGGCCGGGACAAACGGGCCGATCAGATTCATGATCCTTCTTTATCCCGCACCGTATCCGATATTCCGTTGGGAACAGAAGAGGTAGATGCCATCATCGCAAGCATCTCCGGATCCAATGTGAACGGAAAAAAATCTCCGGGCTGGAAGAAAAAAACTGCAGCCCCAGCTGTAGCGAAGGATGGCTCTGGTCTTTCCGGGTTTGTCCGCTCTGCGCCGGGCATCCAGCCATTTTCTTTTGAAGAAGCAGAACTTGTGATCGTAGACGGCTACAATGTAATCTTTGCCTGGGAGGATTTGAATCAGCTGGCAAAAGATAATATTGATGCCGCTCGGGACAGCCTGATCGAGTCCCTGTCAAAACTGCGTTCTCTCCTTCATACCGAAGTCATGGTCGTTTTCGATGCATACCGGGTAAAAGGACACAGCTCGGAACAGACAATCCTTTCGGATATTCATGTTGTCTATACAGATAGTGATATGACAGCAGATCAGTATATTGAACGCTTTACCAACGCTCTTGCCCGTAAAAGAAAAGTTGTGGTTGTCACATCGGACGGTGCGGAACAAGTCATTACGCGCGGACACGGATGCCGTCTGATCTCCTCCCGGGAATTAAAAAACCGGATCGACGATCTGTCCACTCGGTTTAATAAAAAGTTTAACGTTCAGCAAAAAAGCTGATTACATTGTTTGCAGCCTGCTCATTCATTCCTTCCACCTGGAGGAGTTCTTCCAAACTGGCTTCCTTGACTGCATCTATTGATTTGAAATGACGGATCAACGCTAATCTGCGTTTTGGTCCAATTCCTTTTATCTCATCCAGAATCGATTTGACCTGTCCTTTGGACCGCAGACTGCGGTGATATTCGATGGCAAATCTGTGTGTCTCATCCTGGATCCGGGTTAGTAGCTGGAACGGTTCTTTGGTGCGGTCCATCTGGTATTCTTTGTCAGCGTAAAACAGACCTCGGGTCCGGTGATGATCATCTTTCACCATACCACAGATTGGGATTTCCAACAGATCGTCCGGCGCTCCTTCCTCCACCATTTTAGCAATTGCTTCCTGCACAGCATGAACCTGTCCCTTGCCTCCGTCAATCAGAAGCATATTGGGCCTGGTCCATTCAGAATGAGAGAGTCTTCTGGAAATAACTTCTGCCATGCTGGCATAATCATCTGCCCCGACTACAGTTTTGATCCGGAATTTCCGGTAGTCATTCTTTTTCGGTTTTCCATCTTCAAAAACGACCATGGAACCTACAGACAAATAACCGGAAATATTGGAAATATCATAAGACTCCAGACGCTTTGCGTAATTGATCCCCAGCATACGGGAAATTTCTGTCACAGCACCTTTCGTCCGGACTTCTTCCCGTTTCACTTTTTCCCTGTCCTGTTCCAGAATATTGCGGGCGTTCTGCTCAGCCAGTTCTACTACTTTTTCCTTTTTCCCTTTTTGCGGAATCAGGATCGATACT
>JAZNHY010000246.1:0-5205 GCA_045577235.1 Lachnospiraceae bacterium | reverse complement strand
GCAATGAAAATGGAAATATTGGATTTATATACAGCGGACCGGGAAAAAACCGGAAAGACAATGGTGCGGGGAGAAGAGACACCTGCAGGCTGCTACAGACTGGTTGTCCATGTCTGCATTTTTAATGACAAAGGGCAGCTGCTGATCCAACAGCGTCAGCCGTTTAAAGAAGGCTGGCCGAACAAATGGGACATCAGCGTGGGTGGAAGTGCTGTTGCGGGTGATACCAGTCAGATGGCTGCAGAGCGCGAGACTTGTGAAGAGTTGGGCCTTGAACTTGATCTGTCAAATGTGCGGCCGATCATTACTGTGCATTGGGAAAACGGATTTGATGATTATTATGTCTTAACGAAGAACGTAGACCTGAATACTCTCCATCTTCAGCCGGAAGAAGTACAGGCTGTCCGTTGGGCAGAGCTGGAAGAGGTCCTGCAGCTGATCGATGAAGATCAGTTTGTTCCGTACACGAAAAGTCTGATCGAACTTTTATTCCATTTCCGGGTGCGCCGCAGCTCTCACACTATCAATGAGACAATAAAAAGGTAATTGCTTTTTACGCAGGGATGAAGGTTGGGATCGTGCACACCGATTCAAAACCGAGCGGGGCATAAACATAGTCGCGTCCCGCATCTGAGGCCTGTAGAGAAACGGAAACAATCCCACGCTGCTTCAGATCCTGCAGCATGCGGATGATGATTGCAGTTGCCTGCCCTTTACCCCGAAAAGAAGGCAGTGTAGAAATTTCGTGGATGCCGGAATATTCCGGATGCATCAGCAGCATTCCGGTAGAACCAATTTCTCCATTATCCATGTAACCATAGGTCAGCACCTTATCACTTTTATTTAAGGCAATGAATGGCGCATCCTCCATTGGCTTCGGAAAGCCTTCCGAAACAGCGATACTCCAGTTGGCCATCTGATCATCTGTCATGTAAGCGATATTCTGATCAACTTCATCGGAAAACCCTTTTGCCAGATCAAAGATCATGCCGGTCTGGCTGATAAATGGCCCAAAGCCATTTTGCGCAAATTGTTCTGAAATGCTTTCCGGGGCGAGCTCTTTGATAAAACTGACTCCACCCGGCAGACCCTTGGAAAGATTTTCATGGATTTCTTTCAAGATCGGATCGATCTCGCATTCCTTTGCATCTAAAATAAAATTACGGGCATACAGGAAACTAGGAGAGGCATATGTAATATATCGCCCTTCGTGATCGATTATTTTACCGCCCAGTAGTTCTGCAATCTCCCGGAAGATATCCAGCATGCTTAAGTATGGCAATTGCATTTTATTATCTGACATAGTTCCTCCTAATTATGAATTCAGGTACTCATTATACTTTGCGTTTGCGGCCTGGCTTTCTTTTTTCTTTTTCCATTCTTCAATTTCACTGCAGATCGCCAGCATTTCATCTACAATTAGTTCTGCCTTTTTTGGTTTTACATTTTGCAGATAGGAAATCATTCGATGTATAGCCTTAGGGCTTCCAAGGTTCCTGGCTGCTGCATCGCCAAGTTCTTCAGGAAAGCCCAGTTTTTTTATTTCTTCTACGAGCTGATACCTTGCCCGCTGCCACTCTGCATGATTATCAGACATTGTTATGATTCCTTAATTATTTTTCGTTCTTTTTATCCAGTTCATTAATTATAATGTATAATAACAAAAAGGGGGTGTTGTAATCAATGAAGATTCAGGAACTGATGCCTATGCTTCAGATTCATGGGCGAACAATCTACGATGATAAGAAAGAAGCACTGTTCTGCAACTGGACGTGTTCGGGGTTTACAGTTGGTGTGGATGGAACCTATCTGAAAGTCAAAGTTGTGGCAATGTATGACTTAATGCCTGAAATTCCGAACTTTCCTCCATCGCCACCGGACTGGCCATGCATCGGTGCCGTGGTGGACGATGAGCTGATCAATCGTACGGAATGCCGCAATGAAGAAGCGGAATGGGTCACCATCTGGAGCGGAGAACAGAAGAAACAGGAAATTCGTTTCATAAAGATCTCTGAAAACTCAAAAGGAAAACTGGGCGTCCTGGAAGTCGAAACGGACGGAACGTTTTTCAAACCAGAAGAGAAACAACTGAAAAAGATCGAAATCATCGGAGATTCTATTTCCTGCGGATTTGGCAATGAGGCTCCGGACAACTCCATGATCTTCAAAACAATGGAAGAAAACGGATGGACGTCTTACGGCGCATTGGCCGCACGGGAACTGGGATATGAATTCAGCATTATTTCTGAATCCGGCATTTGTGCAGTCCGGCCGAAATACCCAATGTTTGATCAGCACTCAATGGAAGAGGTGTACCCTTACACCGACGAACTGTATGATACCCGCCGCGAAGCGGATCCTGCACCGTGGGATTTCAAAGCTAATCCGCAGGATATCGTTGTGATCAATTTGGGAACCAATGATAGTAATGCGGTCCGGTTTTATACAGACTTTGATACGATCGAGGTAAACGAGGAATGGTTCCATGAAGGCTACAAACGGTTCGTGAAAATGGTACGCGAACTGAATGGCCCGAATACGTGGATTCTCTGCGGTCTTGGCTCCATGGACTATTATCTCTATTATCATATTAAAGAAGTGGTAGATGAACTCCGTGCAGAGACAGGCGATGAGAAGATCCGCGCCTTCGAATTTGTTCCGATCAATATCATGTTTGAAGGACATGGCGGCGGTGGACATCCTTCCCAGAAAACGCATACGCGTATGGGTAAAGAGTTGGTCAAATACATTCAGAAATTTATAGGATAATAATGAACTGCGATACCTGCCTATTTTATGAATATGACGAGGAATATGACGACTATTACTGCAGCGTCGACATGGACGAGGATGACTACGCCCGGATGATGCAGCATCAGGAGTGTCCGTTCTGGCGGGATGGAGATGAGTATAAAACTGTAAGAAAACAGATGTAACAAATCGACAGGAGGAAACAATTATGAAGATCCGTCATGTAACTATTCAAACGGCATCGTTTGAAAAAGAAATTCAGTTTTATGAGAAATATGCGGGACTGAAGATACAACGTGATATGAGGCCGATGGGAAGGAATATGGTATTCTTATCGGACGCAGAAGGGGATACAGAAATCGAGATCATCGAAAACCCGGACGCAGTTAATTCCGGAAATGAGAATCTTTCCATCGGATTTCATGCGGATGATCTGGACGCGATTTATCAGGTATTGTCTGAGGATGGCTTGCAGCCAACCCCGTTTGTCTCACCGGCACCTACGGTACGGTTTTTCTTTGTCTCAGATCCGGCAGGAGTAAAGGTACAATTTATTTCATAAATCTATCATAGAACAAACATAAAGGGGGAAACAACATGCTAGAACAGAACAAAAAGATCCAGGAACTGATGGAAAAAGTAGTCGGGCTGCGTTATCCGGCTGTTGCAGTTAAGATGATCCGGGAGGATTCAGAAATCCCGGAAGACGCTGTGCGTCCGCTCAAAGATATGGGCCATCATATTGCATTGTGTCAGGCATTTGCTTTTGCGCGCCGTCAGAGGAAGGTCATTTACATGGAGTTGGAGGATCACTGGTGCTGGAATCCGATCATTACTTATGGACTGATTGATAATGAGACTGCCAAGAAAGGTTTCCGTGCGATGCATAAGATCATGGGAACTAGCATGGAATCGGCAGATGCATATGTAGACAGTTTTCCAAGCCTTCCTTACGGAGAGTTCAAGGGAACAGTGATCGCACCGTTGGATCAGGTAGATTTTCTGCCGGATGTCACCATGATTTACTGCAAGAATGATCAGCTGCGTGTGCTTATGATGGCAATTGATTCACAGATCCACAAGATGATCGACAGCAGCTTTACACCATTAGACTCCTGCACCTATGCAGTAATAAATGCGATACAGGAAGAAAATTACCGCATTACGCTTCCGGATCCGGGTGAATATGAGCGTGCCTTAACTCCGGACGATGATATTATTTTAAGCGTTCCTGCACAGCGTCAGGAAGAATTCCTGAAAGGTCTGGAGGTTCAGGCTAAACGAGGACAGGATCGGAATTCCTTCTATATGACAATGAAAGAGGATTTTGCTCGTCCGTACTTCTACAATGTTATCTTTGAAGCATGGGGCATGGAAACAGGAGAAGAGTGGGATAAGCAGGCAAAAACAACACCACGCGCAAAAACGGAGGATCAGTGATTATTGGACGCAGCAAGAGGGGCATAAATCTTTTCTAATACTTTCAGCCCATTTTCATCGTGCTGCCGTTCCAGCGTGCCTTGTTTGTTTTTAGGGTAAGAATAGTTTTCAATTCCTTTGCGAAAAGCATCTACAACATTTAAGCCGTCGGAATTGATAACAAGAATATTAAAATCATATTTCAGGAGATCGTAAATACGGTCTTCCGGAAAATCGGTAAGAGCCGCCTCCAGGAAGAAAGTTGAGATCGTGTCGTTTGAAAGAGCAGAGAGCTTGATTTCCGAAAGAAGGCGGCGTACTTTTTCTGTAGAAGAAATGATGCGGGGGTACTGGCTTTCAGCCAGACCCTTTTTCATTAGAAAGCGAAGCGCATCAATGCTTTCGCATTGGCATGCTTTTGTAAACAGAGTATCTGCATGATCTTTTTCATCAGAAGAAAACTTATTGATGTAACGAGATAGAAAGCGGCCGACAAATTCTTTGGTTTTAAAATTTGTCAGATCGATCTCTTCCAGCATCTCCGTCGGGAAGTAGTTGATGCGCCTGCTGGCTTCGTTCATGACCTTCATATCCCGGACCAGAAGAAGATTTCTTAATACGGAAATGGAATCTGATTCTTCTATATAATATAGCGCACCGCCGCGCAGCATCTGGCAGAGTTCGTCGGCATTCTTCTGATCCAATGCAGCATGGAAGTCATCGATATTAAAATAATCTGATTTTTTTGTCATACGGATCCTCCGTTTTTGTCATACGGGCAGTGACGTTTTGTTCTTCACACCACAAGATATAGTGGCATAAAAACGTGGAAAACACAAGTTTTCAAAGAGCAAAATAATTCATTTGGGATTTAATAAAAACTTAAAAAAATATTATTGACAATAGGGAAAGCGGGTGGTATTATATCCAAGCTGTCCCACAAAAAACAGGGACAGAATGCCCTGAAAAAGGGTATGGCACCATGATAACTGAACAGTATAGACCATCCCTGAAATTTCTGAAATTTCAAGATGC
>JAZNHY010000245.1:0-8587 GCA_045577235.1 Lachnospiraceae bacterium | reverse complement strand
TTACCAATACAGCCAAGCGGGACGCCCTGATCGAAAAGGCTCCGCGTAAACTTGTCTATGCCTTCCGCCAGTTTTTGTATGAACCGCTTGTGCGGCGCAAAAACATCACGAAGATCAAATTATGAAACAACGTATCAGATGGGCTGATATTCTAAAATGGGCGGGGATGCTCCTGATCTATCTGGGACATCTCCCGGTTTCTGAAAATACCTATCTTTTTATTTTTGCACAGCATGTCCCACTGTTCTTTTTAGCAGCCGGATTCTTTGCAAAAATGGAGCCAGGGGAAGGTTCTTTCTTTGCATTTCTGTGGAAGAAGATCCGCTCTCTGGTGATCCCTTATTTCTTGTTTTCCTTGCTGACCATTTTGTATATGTGCATTGTTGGTATGCGCGCATGGTCTGCTATTCCACAGATGCTTTTGGATATGGTAGTAGGGATCCGTAACCAGACTCCGGCCATCCAGCTCTGGTTCCTGCCTTGTCTGTTTGTGATCGGCGTGTTCTTTGAGCTTGCAAAAAGGATCATCCGGAGCAAATGGTTCCTGGCACTGATCGTTGTTGCACTCTATGTGGTTGGAATCTTCTTCCTGGGACATCAGCCGACAACAGACCCATCCTGGCCATGGAACGTAGATTCAGCTTTTGTTTATCTTTTGTATTACTTCCTGGGAGCACTCTTGTTCTCGTTCTTTAATAACTGGAAATATAAAAGGCAGAAGAGCGGGGTCAAGGCCCTGTGGTGGATTTTGTTTCTGCTTTCTGCAGCATATGAAGTGCTGCTGCTCTTAAAGAGCGTGGAAATCTCTGCTTATCTGAATCAGACACTGGGAGGAACGTGGTTCCAGGTCGTTAATCTTTTCAGCACCTGTCTGCTGCTGTTCTTCTTTGTCTGTCTGGCAAAGCTTCTGGAAAAGATCCCGGGCGTCAGCGCGTTTCTGGCGCGGGTCGGGAAAGACAGCTTATACCATAACGGCAATGAAATGATCTTTAAAAACCTCTTTTCGCTTCTGTTTGGAGCACTGGGACTCAAGCAGCTTGTTTATGGCAGTGATCTTTTCATGCTCCTGTTCAGTTTTCTTCTGATGGTCCTTTTGACTTTCACCATTAATTTGCTGGAAAGACTGGCTTTTGGAAAGCTTTTCGGCGACCGCTAGAATCAAATCTTTCTGTATCATTTTCCCCTTATTTATGCTACTATTTTGATAGAATTTGTATAAGGAAAAGTATGCCAAGGCCTGGATTGTTTTCACGTCCCGGTTTTGGTTTACTATGGTTTTGCAAAAGGAGACAGCATGAAAATTCTGGTGACAGGTGCAAAGGGATTTGTGGGCAAAAACCTGTGCATCGAACTGAAGAACCAAGAGCATGAAGTTCTGGAATATGATCTGGATAACAGCGAGGAAGACCTGGCTGCATATGCCGGTCAGGCTGAGTTTGTTTTCCATCTGGCAGGGGTGAACCGGCCGCTGGAAACAAAGGAGTTTTATGACGGCAACGCAGATTTTACCGCCCACCTTTGTGAGCTCTTAAAAGGGACCGGAAGACAGGTCCCGGTGGCGATGACATCCTCCATCCAGGCCGCGTTGGAAAATGATTACGGCAAAAGCAAAGTGATGGGAGAAAATGCCCTGTTCGCTTATGAAAAAGAAAGCGGCAGCAAAGTCTATGTGTTCCGCCTGCCGAACATTTACGGAAAGTGGTGCCGGCCGAACTATAACAGCATGGTGGCAACTTTCTGCCACAACATCGCCCGAGGACAAGCTGTTACGATCATTGATGAACATGCAGTTGTACCGCTTCTTTACATTGATGATCTGATGGATGTGCTGACAGGGCTTTTAGGTGACAAAGAGCCGGAGGTGTTGACAAGAGAGAAGATGGAAGAGTTTCTTCCGCGGGCAGACCGTCAGCAGATCAAAGAAGCATTGGAAGGGCATACGTATTATACAGCCGGGCCGGTGGACTTTGAGACCGTTGGAAATGTCGCAGAAATGCTGCGCTCCTTCCGAGCGACCCGCCAGGACAAAACCATCCCGTATCTGAAGGATGGATTTGAGAAGAAACTGTACAGCACCTATCTTTCTTATCTGCCGGAAGATCAGTTCTCTTATGATCTGGTCATGAACACAGACGAGAGAGGTTCCTTTACGGAACTGATCAAGACGGAAGAGAGAGGACAGGTCTCGGTCAACATTTCCAAGCCGGGGATCACAAAAGGAAACCACTGGCATCACAGCAAGAATGAAAAGTTCATTGTGGTAAAAGGTGAGGCTATGATCTGCCTGCGCAAGCTGGATTCGGATGTAGTGCTGGATTATAAAGTGAATGGCGATCAGCTTCAGGTCGTGGATATTCCGCCTGGATATACGCACAATATTACCAATATCGGGGAAGGCGACCTGGTGACGGTCATGTGGGCCAATGAGATCTTTGATCCGGAAAACCCGGATACATATTATCTGCCAGTGGGCGAAAAGCCGGAAGCGCGTTTTTATGAGCCGAAACTTAAGGCTGCAAAAGAACGGGAGCAGGAAAATAAGAAACAGGGAGAATAAAATGGGTATTTTTACTGGAAAGACACTGATGATCACCGGCGGGACAGGAAGTTTTGGCAATGCGGTCCTGGACCGGTTCCTGGGAACCGATATTGGTGAGATCCGCATCTTTTCCCGCGATGAGAAAAAGCAGGATGACATGCGGAAGAAATATAAAAATGACAAGATCAAGTTTTACATTGGTGATGTGCGTGATCTTTCAAGCGTTGCCAATGCCATGTCCGGCGTGGATTATATATTCCATGCAGCTGCCCTGAAGCAGGTGCCAAGCTGTGAGTTCTTCCCGCTGGAAGCAGTCAAAACAAATATTTTGGGAACGAACAATGTTCTGGAGGCAGCCGTAGCAGCCGGTGTAAAAAAGATCGTCTGCCTTTCTACGGATAAAGCTGCTTATCCGATCAATGCGATGGGCATCTCCAAAGCGATGATGGAGAAAGTGATCATTGCGAAAGCAAGAACACTTCCGCAGGATCAGACCACCATCTGCGTGACCCGATATGGCAATGTGATGTGCAGCCGCGGCTCTGTGATCCCGCTGTTTATCGATCAGATTCAGAGCGGACAGGATATCACCATTACCAATCCAAACATGACCCGCTTCCTGATGGGACTGGATGAAGCAGTCGATCTTGTCCTGTTTGCATTTGAGCATGCCTGCCCGGGTGATCTCTTTATCAAAAAGGCACCTGCCGGCACTATTGCAGATCTTGCCGGAGCAGTCTGCGATCTGTTTGGACCGGAAACAAACGTCAAATACATTGGCATCCGTCACGGTGAGAAGATGAGCGAGACACTGATGACGGCAGAGGAGTTTGGCAAAGCAGAAGACCTGGGCGATTATTACCGCATGCCGGTGGATGCCCGGGATCTGAACTATGAGAAATATTTTGAAAACGGAAACACCGAGATCCATCAGGATCATTCCTTCACTTCCGACAACACCGTGCAGCTGAATCGTGAAGAGATCAAGGAGCTGTTGTTAAAGCAGGAGTATGTGATTGAAGCTTTAAGGAGTAAATCATGAAAAAATTAAAAGTCATGACAGTAGTCGGCACACGTCCGGAGATCATCCGGCTGGCCGAGACGATCAAGGCATGCGATCAGTATTTTGATCATGTGCTGGTCCATACCGGGCAGAACTACGATTACAAACTGAACCAGGTGTTCTTTGAGGACTTAGAACTGCGGGAACCGGATTATTATCTGGATGCCGCCGGCGAGAAACTGGGCGATACCATGGGCAATATCATCGCGAAAAGCTACCGCGTCATGGAAGAAGAAAAACCGGATGCGCTGCTGGTGCTGGGTGATACCAATTCTGCTTTGTGTGCGATCTCAGCAAAGAGACTGAAGGTTCCGATCTTCCACATGGAAGCCGGCAACCGCTGCTGGGACTGGAATGTCTCGGAAATGATCAACCGGAAGATCGTGGATCATATCGCGGACATCAACCTGCCATATACTGAAAATTCCAGACGTTATCTCCTTAGCGAAGGCATTGATGGCAAGACCATCTTTGTAACTGGCTCTCCAATGCGGGAAGTGTTGGATAAATATCATGACAAAATAGAAGCAAGCGATGTGCTCACCCAGCTGGGATTAAAAGAAAAGGAATATATTCTTGTCTCCGCCCACAGGGAAGAGAATATCGATCTGGAAGAGAATTTCCTCTCCCTGATGAATGCGTTAAACGATGTTGCGGAAACATATCAGATGCCTGTCATTTACTCCACGCATCCGCGCAGTAAAAAGTTTATTGAGAAAAGAAACTTTCAGTTCCATCCGCTGGTAAAAAGCATGGAGCCGTTTGGATTCTTTGATTATAACAAGCTGCAGAAGAATGCATTCTGCGTTCTTTCTGATTCCGGCACACTCTCCGAAGAGAGTGCTATGTGCCGCTTCCCGGGAGTTCTGATCAGGACTTCCACAGAACGACCGGAGGCTTTGGATATGGGAAGCGTTGTTCTTGGCGGCATCGATACGGAAACAATCGAGCAGGCTATTGAACTGGCGGTCAGCATCAGCAAAAACGGTGATCTGTTTGAACTGAATGCAGATTACTGCCAGAAGAATGTTTCACTGAAAGTGGTGAAGACTATACAGAGTTATACAGATATCGTGAACAGGACGGTTTGGCTGAAAAAATGAAGCTGCTAGTCGTATGCCAGCATTACTGGCCGGAGAATTTCCGCATCAATGATATCGTGGAAGGGTTCCTGGAGCGCGGCCATGAAGTGGACGTGCTTTGCGGGCAGCCTAATTATCCGACCGGGGAATTTTTTGAAGGATACGACTCCCACAGCATCAAAGAAGAAATGCACGGAAAGGTCAAAGTCTACCGGACGTTTGAGATCAAACGGGGGAGCAACAGCAATCTTCGGATCTTTTTGAACTATATGGCTTTTCCGATCGCCAGTGCCTTTCGGGTAGGAAAGCTGACAAAGAATCATTACGATAAAGTCTATATTTACCAGCTCTCCCCGGTCATGATGTCTTATGCGGGCATTCGGATCGCACAGAAAAAGAAGATTGGCTGCGCCATGTATATCCTGGATATCTGGCCGCAGAATCTGTATTCTGTCATACCAATCAAAAACAAGCTGCTGCGCAAATTCCTGTATAAGTGGTCGATGTGGTATTACAAGAAACCGGAACAGCTGATCACTGTATCGGAGAAAATGCGGCAGTATTTCCTGACGGTGCTTGGGAAAAGGGAAGAAGATATCACGTTTATCCCGCAGTGTCCGGAAAAACTGTATGAACAAAACGTGCATGATCCGGAACTGGAAGCCAGGTTTTCAGAGGGATTTCGCATTGTATATACCGGTAATATCTCTCCGGCACAGGATGTGGAGAGCATCACACAGGCAGCAGCCCTGTGCGTGGAAGAGGGATTGACCGATCTGCGTTTTATCATCGTGGGAGACGGCATGAGCCGTTCTCATTGGGAAGATCTGATCGCAGAGGCAAAACTGAATGATTACTTTATCTTTGAAGGATTCCATCCGATCGAAGATATTCCAAAATATACGGCGCTGGCAGATGCTTTGCTGGGGACATTATCCAAAGACGGCCTGCAGGATTTTTCCATTCCTGCAAAAGTCATGAGTTACCTGGCAGCCGGAAGGCCGCTCCTTCTGGCAATGGAAGGGGAACCGGAGGAGATCATTCGGAAAGCAGACTGCGGATTCTGTTCAAAGCCGGGCGATGCCAAAGCACTTGCTGAAAACATCAAAGCCTTGCATGCAATGAATGCTGAAGCAAGAAAACAGCTGGGCGATAACGCGCGTGCATATCAACAGGCGCATTTTGAGCGGAATCGGAGTATTGATCAAATGCTGGAGGTCATCGAACGGGCATGAAAAAGCTGATCATTATTCCGGCCTATAACGAAGAAAAAAGCCTACTGTCGGTGATACAGGATATCCGGGAAAATGCTCCTGAATACGACTATGTAGTCATTAATGATGCATCCACGGACGGGACCAAACAGCTTTGCGAAGAGCATCAGATCCATTATCTGGATCTGGCAAGCAACTTGGGGATTGGCGGAGCCGTGCAGACCGGGTATCAGTATGCGCTCAGGGAAGGATATGACCTTGCAGTACAGCTGGACGGAGACGGCCAGCATCCTGCAGCTGCTCTTCTGGAAATGGAGCAGTTCCTGCGCACAGACGAACAGGATGAAGAGAAAGCGGATCTGGTGATCGGGTCCAGGTTCATCACAAAAGAGGGCTTTCAATCTACGGGAGCGCGCAGGGCAGGCATTGCATTTATGTGCACCCTGATCCGGTGGGTGAGCAAAACAAAAGTCACAGACCCTTCTTCTGGTCTTAGGATGGGCAACCAAAATGTGATTCGTCTGTTTGCCGGATGGTACCCTTGGGATTATCCGGAACCGGAGACCATTGTGACGGTTGCAAAATGCGGGTTTAGAATTCACGAAGTTCCGGTTATGATGCGGGAACGTCAGGGCGGGAAATCGTCCATCGGCAACCCGCTGAAAGCTGTTTATTATATGGTGAAAGTAAGTGCAGGTATTCTGATAGAGGCAATTGGAGGAAAAAGAAAATGACACTGCGGATCCAGATCGTTGTGATTGCTATTGCGGTACTGGCGATCATTCTGACATTTGTGCTGATCAAAAAAGGACTGCTGGGATTAAAGATCACTCTGCCGTGGATGATCGTATTTGTCCTGGTCATTTTGTTTGCGGCGATACCGGATCTGATGGAAAAGGTTTCCCATTTGTTTGGCATCTACGATCCCGTTAACATGGTCTTTTTCCTTGGCATTGTCTTTTTGGTGATGGTGATCTATTCCCTGACGGTCTCCATCTACACAAACCGGCAGAAAACCCGGGATCTGATCCAGAAGGTGGCATATCTGGAAGAGAAACTGGAACAAAAACAGGAACAGGAATCTGATGATCGATAACAATACTAAAAAAGGGACGATTCTGAATCTTATCCTGGCCGTTCTTCTGACTGCAGCGTTTGTGGCAGGTGTCAGACTGTTTTATGTCTTTACATATGGCGTGATCGATGATCCGTTTATTGAGACTGTGCTGAGCGGGGCCTATACAGGAGAGCTGGATGCGCATGTCGTCTATATCAAGTATCCGCTGGCCTGGATCCTGAAAACGTTATTCTCGATCTGGCCAAGGGTCAACTGGCATTTTCATCTGCTGACCGGATGCTTTGGAGCCAGCGCGTTTCTGGTTACCTTCCGCATCTGCTCCAATGTGAAGAAGATCTTAAACAAGATCCTGCTTTCCATTTTGTTCCTGCTTCTGTTCTTATTCTGTCTGGCAAGACTTTATACGACCGCGCATTATTCCATGAGTGCAGGCGTGCTGACAGGAACAGGGATCTTTTATTTCCTGACGATCAAAGACGAAAGCGGACGCGCAAACCGGATCTTGAATTATATTGTTTGTTTAGTACTGCTTTATTTGGCTTACTGCCTGCGAGCCAGAACACTTTTTATGCTTCTGCCGCTGGCGTTCGTTGCCTTTTTATATAAGTTTTTTTCATCGAGACCGGCATTCACCAAACAGAATATCATCCGTTGGATCCTGTTCCCGGTCATTCTGTTTTTAGGGATCGGCGCACTGGAATTATCCCATCGTGCCGCCTATCGCAGTGAAGAGTGGAAAGCGTTTCTAACCTTTAACGATGCCCGCACCACCATGTATGATTTTTACGGGGTGCCGCCGTATGAAGGCAATGAGGCATTTTATGAGGATCTGGGGATCAGCAAAGAGCGGCTTTTTATGTACAAGGATCGCTATTATTTGGAGTTTACAGATGGAATGCAGGAAGACTTTCTGAACCGGATGGCAGACCGCGCTGTGGAGGAATCTTATGAAAAGGTTCCTATGGGAGAGCGGATCGGGCTGACGCTGAAAGCTTTGTGGCCGAACCTGAACGAAAAAGGCTATCGTCCGATGAGTCTGATCACTGCAGGTCTCCTTTTATTGATGCTGATCGCAGCGATCATTACTAGGCATTGGAGACTTCTGGTACATACGCTGCTTCTTATTCCTGCCAGTCTGATCCCGTGGCTGTATATGATCTTTATGGGGCGTCCGGTTGCCCGGGTGGCTTCCGCCATTTGGTATGCAGGCCTCCTGTTCCTGCTGGGACTTTTGATTGATCATGCAAAACCGATCGGAAGTTTTCTGGGAAAGAAAGACGGGCGATCTTCAGCTGGACAGGTGGCAGTCAAGGTGCTGATCGCAGCTGTCCTGATGGCCGCTCTCGTTTTGGGGATCCGGGCAGATTATGGTAAAATAGAAAAACAGGTGGGCGGCTTTGTTGCCTCCGGAAAAGTGAGAGCACAGCTGGAAGAGTGGTGTGAATCATCTCCGGAAAACCTTTACATCTGTGAGTCCGATGTGATCACACTGGGATTCAATGAAAAACAGATGGATGGAAGCCTGCAGAACCTGTACTGGCCGGGCGGCTGGCCAAGCAAAATGCCGCAGGCCAAAACCATCTGGAGCCGCTTTGGGATTTCATCAATAGA
>JAZNHY010000244.1:0-5828 GCA_045577235.1 Lachnospiraceae bacterium | reverse complement strand
TCTCCGAAATTCATAAAGAACCTCCTAATTATTTTTCACTATTGTTCAGGCCCCTAAAGCATATACGATTGCACTATGTTTGTAAACAGAAAAATAGTTCAGCAAAATGCTGAACTATAGTTCACTTTTTACTATTGATTGTTCGGAGCGAAAAATCAGGAACGCTGTGATCAGATCAGTTTTTTTGATTTTTCAAAAGCTGCCCGGAGTGCCGCAACAGCAGCATCGTGGAAACCGGCTTCTTCTAATACCTTCACGCCTTCGATCGTTGTGCCGCCAGGTGAGCAGACATTCTGCTTCAGTTCTTCCGGTTCTTTATCAGATTGAAGAGCCAGTTCTGCAGCACCTGCCATTGTCAGTTTGGCATAAAGGAGTGCTTTGTCGCGCGGCACGCCAAGAGCAACAGCTCCATCTGCTAATGCATCGATGAACATATACATATAAGCAGGTCCGCATCCGGTAAGGGTGCCGCCCGTTTCGATCATTTTTTCTTCCACGTGATCCAATACACCGGCAGGGGCCATATCAGCCAGGACCTGCTCCAGTACATCAGCCTGAACCTCTACAGAAGTATGATACATGATCACACCTTTGCCGACAGCAACCGGGGTATTTGGAAGAATGCGGATGACCGGGAGAGAATCATCGCCGGCAAGTTCTTTGACGCGGGCAATAGAAACACCGGCCATCATGGAGATCAGGGTCGGGCGTTTCTTTTTGATACGGGCCTGCAGCGGTTTCAATACTTCTTCTGCCATCTGTGGCTTTACACCTAAAAAGACGGTTTCACACTGACCGATCACATATTCATTATTACCGCAGGTCACTCCCAGCTCTGCAGCCAGGTTTGCAGCTTTCTTTTCATCTGCATCTGCCAGCAGGATGTTCTTTGTTGAATTTGCCAGTGCTTTTGCAATTGCACCGCCCATATTTCCGCAGCCGATAAATCCGTATCTCATGATTGCCTCCGTTTCTCTTGCCACTTTTGTGGTGTTGTTTTCGTTATTAAGAATTACCGGATATGTCCGTTTCCGGTAATGACGTATTTATAAGTATTCATCTCCCTAAGACCCATCGGTCCTCTTGCGTGGAGCTTTTGCGTGGAGATGCCAATCTCACATCCCAGACCAAACTCTCCGCCATCTGTAAAACGTGTGGAAGCATTGACATAAACTGCAGCGCTGTCCACAAACCGTGTGAAGGTTTCTGCTGCAGCTGCATTTTCTGTTACGATGGCATCGCTGTGACCGGTAGAGTGGATGCGGATATGTTCCACAGCCTCTTCTACGGAGCTTACACATTTCACTGCCAGGATGTAATCCAGAAATTCCGTGTCAAAATCCTGTTCTTTGGCAGGGGTGCCAGGGATGAACTGAGCCGCAAGATCATCTAACCGCAGCTCTACAGGAACCAGGCCGCTTTCTTCGCGCTCATCTACCAGTACTTTTTTCAATCTTGGCAGAAATTCGCCGGCAACTTCTTTATGCACCAGCAGGACTTCTTCTGCATTGCAGACACTTGGCCGGCTGGTCTTGGCATTGTTGATGATTTTGACCGCTTTTTCCAGATCTGCATCTTTATCCACATAGACATGGCATATTCCGGTACCCGTCTCGATGCATGGAACCGTTGCGTTTGTAACGCAGGCGCGAATCAGCCCGGCACCGCCGCGAGGGATCAGAAGGTCCACATATTCCGGCGATGTCATCAGTTCGTTGGCACTATCACGGGAGGTGTCTTCCACCAGATTGATCGCTGCCTCATTCACGCCCGCTTTCTCCAGGCCTTCTTTCATAGCCTGAATGATCGCCGTAGCACTTTGATGCGCTTCTTTTCCGCATCGAAGAACGCAGACGTTTCCGCTTTTTAAGGTAAGTGCCGCAGCATCTGCAGTCACGTTTGGCCTGCTCTCATAAATGATCGCGATCACGCCGATCGGAACGGAGATCTTTTTAATATCCAACCCTTCCTGCGGCATTGTCTCTTCTATTACGCGCCCGACCGGATCTTGCAGAGCAACGACATCACGGATCCCGTCTGCCATGGAGGCGATCCGTGCTTCGTTCAGCAGCAGCCGGTCTAACATTACATCAGAGATAGTGCCTTTGGCAGCAACCATATCCTTCTGGTTTGCTGCAAGGATATCTCCAGTATGAACAAGCAGCGCATCCGCCATCTCCAAAAGGGCGGCATTTTTAACTTCTGTTCCCAGAGAGGCTACCTCACCGGCGATCCGTTTTGCATTCTGCAGCATTGTTTTTGTTTCCATGTCTGATCCTTTCAGCAC
Organism: Lachnospiraceae bacterium; assembly: GCA_045577235.1. GTDB lineage: Bacteria > Bacillota > Clostridia > Lachnospirales > Lachnospiraceae > RGIG5612. The sequence goes on along the minus strand of JAZNHY010000244.1, from coordinate 3,541 downwards.
GTGGCGTTAATTCTTTGGCAGAAACTTCGTTCCGACGTTTTTGCCGTCAATAATATCATACAGATTTTCCGGGATGGAGCCGTTTGCGATGACCATCGTGCAGCCGCAGTCCATGCAGATCTTTGCTGCATTCAGTTTGGTGATCATCCCGCCCGTGCCAAGCTCGGAACCTTTTCCACTGGCCAGGGAAAGAATATCGTCATTGATCTCATCGACCATTTCTATCAGTTTTGCACTGGCATCTTTCCGCGGGTCAGCGGTATATAATCCATCAATATCGGAAAGGAGGATCAGAAGGTCTGCTTTGATAAAACGTGAGACCAGGGCGGCCAGCGTATCATTATCGCCGATTACGATCTCGTCCGTCGCAACGGTATCGTTTTCATTGATAATCGGCAGTGCACCGTAATCCAGCAGCTTAAAGATGGTGTTGGAAAAATTATCGCGGTAGCGGTCATTTTCCAGATCATCTCCGGTGATCAGGATCTGTGCAACGGTATGATGATATTCATCAAAAAGTTTATCGTAAATATACATCAGCTCACACTGTCCAACAGCAGCAACTGCCTGCTTGGAAGGGATGTCATCCGGTTTTGCATGCAAGCCAAGTTTGCCAACACCCATGCCAATGGCGCCGGACGAAACCAGGATGATCTCGTGTCCGGCATTTTTGATGTCGCTCATGACTTTGCAAAGCAGTTCCACGCGGCGGATATTCAGATTTCCGGTCTCGTGTGTCAGAGTGCTAGTCCCTAATTTGATTACGATCCTCATTTGTTTTCCTCTCCGGTTTTTACTGATTGTTCAGCGATTATACACTGATTCTCATTCTTTCGCAATGTGCCGTGCTAAATTGAGAAAGTAATTTTTCAGATGAGCAGAATGCTGCGTTGAACGTAAGAATTTGCCCTGATAACAGAAAGCATGCTACAATTAATTCAAATCCGCTTTTTTATACAGAGGAATGGGGGACAAGTATGAAAACATTTCAGGATATTATTCAGTTATGCGAAGAAGAAGAGATCGAGATCATCGATTTTAAGATGACAGACATAGAAGGCAGATGGAGACATTTATCGATTCCGGCAAAACGTTTCACGGAAGATACCATGGTTCACGGCATTGGTTTTGATGGTTCCAATTATGGGTATGCGCCGGTTGAGAACAGTGATATGGTCTTTATCCCGGATCTGGATACGGCAGTTGTAGACTGCTACAGCGAGGTGCCGACTCTTTCCATGAATGGAGACGTTATGGTGATCGGAACGGAGAACAAACCGTTTGATCAGTATCCGCGCAATGTGGCACGCCGTGCAGAAGCCTATATGCGTGAGAGCGGCATCGCGGATGAAATGATGGTCGGACCGGAGTACGAATATTATGTTTTTGATGACGTGCAGTTTCAAAACCGGCAGGAAGCATCAGGCTTCCAGATCACCTCGGAAGCTGTTGGCTGGGGCGAGGAGGGCTTCAATAACGGTGGTTATATGAATCCTCTGCAGGATGGCTATCATATCGCACTGCCGCGCGATACCGGCAGTGATTTGCGGAGCCGCACGATCCTGGTCCTGGGCGACTGGGGCGTGGAAGTGAAATATCATCACCATGAAGTAGGCGGAGCCGGACAGATGGAGATTGAAGTGGAGCTTGGCGGGATGATGAAGATGGCCGATGCTACCATGATCGCCAAGTATGTGATCAAAAACGAAGCGTTTGCGGAAGGGCGGACAGCAACCTTTATGCCTAAGCCGGTTGCAGGTATGGCAGGCAACGGCATGCATGTGCATATGATGCTGGTCAAAGACGGAAAACCGCTTTTCTATGATGAAAACGGCTATGGACATCTGAGTGAGACGGCTATGTATTTTATCGGCGGCCTGCTGGCGCATGCGCCATCTCTTTGCGCCATTACCAATCCAACAACAAATTCCTATAAGCGGCTGATCCCGGGATTTGAGGCACCGGTCACGATCGGTTACGCTATGGCAAACCGCAGCGCAGTCGTCCGGATCCCTGCTTACGCCAAGGATCCAATGCATAAACGTTTTGAACTGCGCAATCCGGATGCGACCTGCAATCCATACTATGCATTTTCCGCAATCCTGATGGCCGGCCTGGACGGGATTGAGAAAAAGATCGATCCGCATGCACAGGGCTGGGGCCCGTTTGACTGCAACCTGTACGATCTGCCGGAAGAAGAAAAAGCAAAACTCGGAGGTCTTCCAACCTCTTTAACAGCGGCAGCAGAAGCTTTGGAGAAAGATCACGATTATCTGACAAAGGGCGGGGTCTTCCCGCAGCGCCTGATCGATCTGATCGTGGCAGACGATAAAAAGGAAGATGCAGAGCTGGCAAAATACCCGCATCCGATGGAATTTGCAAGGTATTATGACCTGTAGAGATGCGCTTGCATTTTGTGAGTGATTGTGTATAATAAGCAAGCTGTGCAAAAGCACAGTGCATGGGCGTGTAGCTCAGGTGGTAGAGCACTTGACTTTTAATCAAGTTGTCCGGGGTTCGAATCCCCGCACGCTCACTTTTTTTAACAGCGGAACCTTTTTGAAGGAACCGCTGTTTTTATATTTGCGATCGCTTAAGCTGATATTGAGTCCTGGCAAAAGGCGCCTCGTATTTTCGGGCCAGAAAAAGCGACATCTTGTTTTTGGCTCCATTTTTGAAAAACGTGTTGGGCCCATATAACGAGAAACACAATTCAGGCCCTATTCATTTTCTTTTTTTTCGGGCCTAAAATCAAAAAAGCCTTTCACAGGCCCGACTATTAACACGTTTTTTCGGGCCTGAAAATAAAACTTGTTCTACAGGCCCGAAAAAAGTAGTCTTTATTCGGGCCCATAAGTGAGGAATTCATTTTAGGCCCAATGAAATTTTGAAAAGTCGGGCCCGGAAATGCAAAAATGCGATATGGGCCCTAAAATACGAACTCCTATGTGGAACATATGCACGGGTCGATAGAAAGCCAAATACGTGGATTGATAGAAAGCTATATACACAGAACGATAGAAAGCCAAATGCGTGGGTTGATAGAAAGCCATATACACAGAACGATAGAAAGCCAAATGCGCGGGTCGCAAGAATGCGACTATGCACAGGTTACGAGAAAGTGAAAACTGATTGAACATGAAAAAAAAATAAATTATAATTTTTCTGTTGTCAGGCAGAATTACTTATTGGCAGCAGGTGGCAGCAAATAAAAGAAATGAGGGCAATGCAAATGATTAAAGTAGGAATTGTTGGCTACGGAAACATCGGACGCGGCGTGGAAGTCAATATTCAGGAAAATCCGGATATGGAACTGGTCGCCATCTTCACCAGAAGAGATCCGGCAGCGTTGAAAACAAAAGGCACCTGTCCGGTTCTGCCAGTGGAAGAAGCAAAGGATTGGGTCGGAAAGATCGATCTTATGTTTGTAGCAGGCGGAAGTGCAACAGACCTTCCGGAGCAGACTCCTAAATATGCAAAGATGTTCAACGTGATCGATACATTTGACACACACGCTAATATTCCGGAGCACTTTGCCAAT
>JAZNHY010000243.1:0-1739 GCA_045577235.1 Lachnospiraceae bacterium | reverse complement strand
CTGGCTCCCATGCAGAGGATATTCGCATCGTTATGGGAACGGGTAGCTTCTGCCGAAAACGCATCCCCCACAACTGCTGCCCGGATGCCTCTGACTTTATTGGCCGCCATACTCATACCAATGCCGGTACCACAGACCAGGACGCCTTTATCCGCTTCTTTTGCCGCCACACAATCCGCTACTGCAAAAGCAAAGTCCGGATAATCGCAGGATGCTTCCGAATCTGTTCCGAAATCTTTTACGTCATATCCCTTTTCTTTCAAATACTGCTTCAGCGCTTCTTTCATCGCAAAGCCTGCATGATCACTGCCAATCGCGATCTGTTCCATTTGTTTTTCCTCTTTTCTAAAATATTATCTATTCCTCATCTGCAAACAGCTTCCTGACCAGATTATCCAGCAGGCCGCTGACGATATCCATCACCGTCTTATACTCTTCTACCGTTCCTCCCAAAGGCAGTTTCAGATCTCCGCTGCTGCCAAGAAATTCTTTCAAGGTAAACACGTTTGCGGCAGAGGTGAACTGCTCATATGTCTTGACCTTGGTTGCGTTATCCATAGTAAGCACCAATGTCTGGGCAGAAAAATCCGTTTCTGTAATTGCTCTTGCCGTATAAGAGGAAAGGTCAATATGATAATTCACTCTGGCGACTTCCCCGATCTTCTGATTGACCGGTTCCGGGAATAAGACAACTCTTCCCCGTGACGAAACGCCCAGGCCTTCAACACCGGCCTGCCGCATTTTCTTTTTAAACAGAGCGGCGGTAAGCGGACTTAGCCTCGTGTTTTCTTCATCCAGAAAGATGATACGTCGATAATTTGGCATAGCTTCTCCTGATTGCGACTTATACTCCCTGTTTCATTTTACGTGTGTAAAAGGGGCAGTGTCAAGCATCATGCCTGTGTGATCATTTCTGCCGTGATCACACCTTCACGTAAGATCACAGGTGTTTCTCCTGTCATATCCACAACAGTAGAGGCAACCCCGACCGGGCATGTTCCACCATCGATCACCATGTCGATTTTTCCATCCAGATCTTCCAGCACCTCCTGTGCGGAAACGGAACTTCTTTTGCCGGATGTATTGGCACTAGGCGCTGCCAGCGGCTTTCCTGCTGCACGGATCAGCTCTCTGGTCAGTTCCAGATCCGGCATCCGGATGCCTATTGTTTCTCCCCCTGCGGTGACTGCATCCGGAATCCCTGGTTTCTTCCGAAAGATCAGAGTCAGTGCTCCCGGCCAGTATTTTTCCATCAGCCGTTTTGCTTTCTGTGCCATTTCGCCGCTTTCTATTTTGGAAAGCAGTTCCACCTGCGTGCTGTCAGCCACAAGAATGCTTAACGGTTTCTTTTCTTCCCGTCCTTTGGCAGCAAAGATCTTTCGGACGGCTTTTTCATCATCAAAAACAGCACCGAGTCCGTATACAGTATCAGTCGGAAACGCAACGATCCCGCCCTGCTTTAATACGGCTCCTGCAGCCTTAATATCTTCGGTTTTTGTCTGTTTTACAACTGTCCTCATATTGCAAATTATAGCATAGATATGCTATGATAAGTCCACTATAATTACTATGTTAATTGTATTTTAAACAGTTATTTGGAGGTATAAAAATATGAAATGTACAGCTTGTGGCGCTGATCTGGTCGACGGCGCAAAATTCTGTGAATATTGTGGCACTCCGGTCGTCGCTACGGCTCCTGCTCCGGCAGCTGCACCGGCTCAGCCAGCACAGGAACAAAA
>JAZNHY010000242.1:0-2421 GCA_045577235.1 Lachnospiraceae bacterium | reverse complement strand
CGCCTCAGTCTCGATCCGCAGAAGATCTGCGCTGAGTCCTCTGGCCTGCCGGTGGATATTGTCAGCGGTCATATCGAACGCCTTCAGGATCGTCTTCTGTGTTGCCGTCACGGCATAATCCAGGTTGTATTCGTTGTCTGCCCCCTTCAGCATCTCGATCTTTTCCAGTTCCCTTATCGCCGCAGGTACGGTCATATAGTTTTGCTTTTTTTCCATCCTGCCCGCTTCATCCTTCAGCAGGGTGTATATCCTGCTCCGGATGATCGTGGCCACAAAGCCGATGAAGATCTTTGTGTCAATAGATTCATTAGAATATACCCGTTCGGATCGGGCTCCAAGATAAGACTTGTCCGCACGGAATGTCTTTTCTGAACCGTCCCGGCTCTTGTATAGAACAAGGGCTTCCTCAGCAGTCATTTTCGCGGAAGTGACGATCACAAAATACCCGCACAGCTGGATCTCCCTGTTGATCACATCAGCCCGTTCGATCCCTGACATGAATTTCTCGTCCTCGAGGCCCTCATGCCAGAACACGAGATCAAAATACTTTTTATAATCCCCTCCCGGACGAACGGGTTCTCCCATAAGTTCCCTTAGCTTCCTGCCCATCCGATCGATCTTATCTTCAAATTTTTCCCTTTCGCTGGCTTTCCTTCCATCATCATAATAGATATGAAAGTATCTTTCCCTGTTATCACCGGCATAAAGTTTCCTTTTGACCGTAGTCCCGCTGACTTTAAAAGCCCGGATGCTGTTCCTGCGGTCATTTTCAAACGAGCCCTGGACCTCCAGGACCAGGCTGCTCACCAGGTTCTTCATCCCCTTTACCATGATCACAAAATCATATCCGTTGTCATCCATATAGCGGATGTTTTCTTTACAGAAATAGCCACGGTCCAGGATGAATCCGATGTGCTCATAGCCGTAACTTTTTGCTTTTCTCAGAGTGTGCTGCAGCTGCGATACATCAACAATGCTCCCCGGATAGGATTCATAAAACAGCGGTTCACGATTGTTCCTGTCATAGGCGATTGCATAATTAAAAATATCCTCCTCGATGCCTTCCTTTGAATGTCCCAGTTCAACCATGTCGATCTCTCCGGCCCGGCTTTTTTTATTGGTTGAATCGTAGGAGATGTAGATCTTTTCCCGGTGGTCCCGTTTTTTGTTCCATTCATTCAGGAATTGTATCCGCTGGCCGATCGTGACATCTTTCAGAAAATCAGAAATCTTAGAATCGCTGTAGACTTTCATGTCGTCCGTGAACAGAGCATGGTTGTAGGCGTAATCAGGATAATACTGGCCTGCGTTATCCTCCGTGATAATGGAGTATGCAGCAAGGTCAAGGAACAGGCCGGCATCCTTTCCGATGATCCGTGCGATCGTCTCATCCAGCTTGTAATCAGATATGATCTTCCTGATCACAAAGAAAACTCCAACATGGAGGCAGCCGCTCCGGATCCTTCCATCTTTTTCTGAGGGAAGAGCTTCCCTTGGGAAGAATTTTAAAAATTTCTCATTTGGAAACATAAAATCCGGCTGTTCGTTATCCCGCTTCCCGATACATGTCCGTTTTGGTATGCTGTATTTCTTTTCCTTCGAATACGTGCGCCCCCGCTCAATGTAGACATATGTGGTTCCATTGATGGTCTTGACCGTAATATTTCCGCCATCCTTCGGTATCTTCACCCTGCATCCCAAGTACATGATAAGCCTCCTTTTGAGGGTTATATAACCCTCTATTATCTTACCATATATGCGGGCAAAATACAACAAAAACAGCTGAAAAAATCAGTATTTTACTGGCTTTCAGCTGTTTTTCTCGATGCAATATTTTAGGGTTAGACCACAGAGGGTTAAAAATTTAGGAAGTTAAGGTTCAGTCAGTCAGTTTTGTCCCCTCCCTTCCTCCAGCCGCTGAGAATCAGGCATAAGACAAACATATGTTCTTTACAAATTTCAAAATATCATGTATTATTATGTTTGTAAATAGTTATTTTGATATATGCATGTATTTTTATGTTATGTGGCGGTATAAATCTTATTCCCGCTATACGTAGAAGTAACACCTGTATCAATACACTCAGCGGATCTGCTGCCCGCACATACAGGACATGGACAGCCGCTGACGACAGAAAGGAAACACCTATGCCGCGCAGAAAGATAGACAGGTCAGTTCCCCAGACAAGCTCCGTCATTGACATGAAGACAGGGATGCCCGTGAGCCCTCCGTCCATACCGGTCATCTGCGAAAGGATCCGGTATTTCAGGGAACTTGCCGGGATCGAACAGAAGGAGGTCGGGAAAAAGATCGGCATTTACCTTGAAGTGAATGGCGATAATTTCGTCTTCGGTTTCGCTTTCCTGGCTGTAAAAAATGTTTTCAGGCACATACAAAATGTCATTTTCGGAAACGTGCAC
>JAZNHY010000241.1:0-18807 GCA_045577235.1 Lachnospiraceae bacterium | reverse complement strand
GCAAGATAATCCAGAAGCTCTTCCTGATCGATCCATTTTTTCCGTTCACCAAGTTCTTTGTCAAAAACAGCAATCATGGCATAACCACCTCCAAACGTGGTGATGCCAATCTTAAACATCGTCCAATAGATGGAAAGATACAGTTTTAATTTGTCTAATGGTGATTTTTGCATGATAAATCAGAATGCCTAACGATTCTGCCGCACGACCTCCCATGCCAGGATGCCGGCCGCCACAGATGCATTCAGGGAGTCGATATCTCCTTTCATCGGGATTGAGACAGTAAAATCACATTTTTCTTTTACGATCCGGCTGACGCCCTTGCCTTCATTACCGATCACAATGCCGATTGCTCCCTTTAAATTGGCATCATACATCGGAACCCCGTCCATATCCGCGCAGGCAAACCAGAGACCTTTCTCTTTCAGATAATCGATCGTTTGGGCAATATTAGTCACTTTTGCCAGCAATGTATGGTAAACGGCACCGGCGCTGGCTTTTGCAACTGTAGCATTGACGGTTGCGGCACGATGCTTCGGAATGATCACGCCATGTGCTCCGGCCAGATTCGCGCTCCGGATGATCGCGCCCAGATTATGCGGATCTTCTATTCCATCCAGAATAAATACGAATGGTTTCTCATTCTTCTCCTCTGCCTTCTTCAGGATATCGTCCACTTCTGCGTATTTGACCGCTGAAAGGTTCAAAATAACACCCTGATGATGACCTGTTTCACTCATGGCATCCAGTTTTTCCTTTGGCACTGCAACCACAAGGATGCCCTTCTGCTTTGCCATAGCGATAATCGTCACAAGAGGGCCGTTATGAACGCCCTCCTGTACATAAAGTTTATCTATATTTTCATTCGTTTTCAGAGCCTCCGTAACCGGATTTCTTCCTTCTACCATCAGCTCATACTGCTTTTCTTTATTTGTTTTCTTTGTATTTGTCGATTCCATATGTAACGATCTCCATGATCCGCTCTTTCCGGTTCTGCAGATATAAATAGCCGATCAATGTCTCAAATCCGGTTGCCTTGCGGTATTCGGAAGGCGTACAGCTTTTTGGAATAGAAACACTTTTTGAGTTCCGCCCGCGTCTGAAAACATTCTGCTCTTCTTCGCTCAGAATACAGGCTCCATCTTCCGTTTTTCCTAAAAGGATATCTGATATCCGTGCCTGCGTTACAGCTTTGGAGTATGCGGTCGTCTTTTTATTCAGAGCATTTACATTGCCTTTATAATTCCTGACCACATATTCCCTGAGGATCAGTTCGTACACGGCATCTCCAAGAAACGCCAGATTCAGCGAAGCAATGTCCTTTATTTCCTGTGCCATTTAACTCCTTCTCTGGTGTCTTCCAGAACAATACCCATGGCTGTGATCTTGTCACGGATCTTGTCTGCCAGTGCAAAATCTTTTGCTTTTCTGGCCTCCTGGCGCTGCGCAATCAGCTGCTCGATCTCCGCATCCAGTGCTTCCTCTTCCTTGTCCAGAATAATGCCTAAGATATCACACATCGTGACCAGACGTTTTTCAGCCAGCTCTGCCAGTGCAGTCGATGACGTATCCGTAATGGTACTGTTGATTGCTCTGACATACTCAAAGACCGCTGCGATCGCATCGGCTGTATTGCAGTCATCTTCCATGGCTGCTTCAAATTTAGCCAGATAATCAGCTCCAAAGTTCTGATCTTCTCCCTCATCAAAGAAAAATGATCTGCCTTCTGCGTGCTGCTCCGCATAATCCAGTTTTTTCTTTGCGTTGATAATACGCTCCAGGCCGGCTTTTGCAGCCTCCATCAGCTCATCTGAAAAGTTAAGCGGGCTTCTGTAATGAGCACTCAGCATAAAGAAGCGAAGCACCTGAAGATCATATTTTGCAGCAATGTCCCTGACAGTAAAGAAATTACCAAGACTCTTGCTCATTTTGCTTCCGTTAATATTCAAAAAGGCATTATGCATCCAGTAATTGGAGAAGATGCAGCCGTTTGCCGCTTCACTCTGTGCGATCTCATTTTCATGATGCGGGAAGATCAGATCTTCTCCGCCTGCATGGATATCGATCGTATTGCCAAGGTATTTCTTACTCATGACACTGCATTCGATATGCCATCCCGGTCTGCCGTCTGACCATGGGCTCTGCCAGCTTGGTTCACCCTCTTTTTTTGGTTTCCAGAGGACAAAATCAGCCGGGTCTTCTTTCTCTTCTTCTCCGGTCACCTTGATCTCACGATGTCCGGACTGCATATCATCCAGATTCTTTTTGGAAAGTTTTCCATATCCCTGGAATTTCCGGGTGCGGAAATAAACGGTTCCGTTTGATTCATATGCAAAATCTTTGTCGATCAGCGACTGAATCATCTCCAGCATACCGTCAATCTCTTCTGTTGCCTTAGGCGCATATGTTGCCGGCTTTACATTCATGCCAGCCATATCTTTTTTGCATTCCTCAATATACCGTTCCGAGATGACAGAAGAATCTACGCCTTCTTCCATTGCTTTATTGATGATCTTGTCATCCACATCCGTAAAATTGGATACATAGGTTACATCATAGCCTTTATATTCCATATAACGACGGAACGTATCAAAAACGATCATCGGACGTGCGTTTCCGATATGGATCAGATTATAGACGGTCGGTCCGCAGACATACATCTTGATCTTCCCCTCTTCGATCGGTACTAATTCTTCTTTTCTGGCAGTTAAAGTGTTATAAATTCTCATTGTTTATCCTCTGTTTTACAGCAATACGCTGTTATTTACATACTTTATAAAGTGTATCAAAAAACCTCTAGAAGTCAATCAATACGATTGCCTGGGCAGCAATGCCTTCCTTGCGGCCGGTGAAGCCCAAATGCTCTTCTGTTGTAGCTTTCACGCTCACCTGGGAAACATCTATTGTAAGCGCCTCCGCAATGTTCTGCCGCATGGCATCTATATAAGGCCTCAGCTTAGGTTCCTGTGCAATGACCGTCGCATCAAGATTACAGATGGAATATCCTTTCTCATCCAAGACTTCCCCTACCTTCCGGAGCAGCTTCATGCTGTCAGCGCCTGCATACTGTTCATCCGTATCCGGAAAAAGCAGTCCGATATCGCCCAGAGCAGCTGCTCCAAGCAGGGCATCCATAATAGCATGCAGAAGCACATCTGCATCCGAATGTCCGTCTAACCCTTTTTCATATGGAATTTCCACTCCGCCAATGATCAGCTTTCGTCCTTCTGTCAGACGATGAACATCATATCCTTGTCCGATCCTCATAATCTCTCCTGTCTGCATCCCGTTTTGGGAAGGCCTTTTGGGGCATTATACACCTTTTTTCTTTTTTGTGTATAATACCATCTATGAAGCAAAGACGCAGATGGTTAATTCCAATAATCATAATAGCAGTACTGATCATTTACTGCCTTGTCACTTATCTGGTGACACCGCATGTGATCGTGCGGCCTTCTTTTAATGAAAAAGCGGCTTCTGAGCTTCAGCTGATCGAACTGGAAGAACTTTTTGCAGAAAAGCAGGCACTCAATATCCCTTTAGTTGAAGACATTAAGATTCCTTCCGGCACGGGTGATCTGCGCGGCTGGCAGCTTCACCAGAACAGCCATACTGACAGCAATAAAATAGACCTGCTCCTGTATTTCGGCGGCTATAATGAAGATAGTGCTACATCAGCACTGCGTTTTCTGAAACAGATGACAGATGGGGATCATTTTAAGGGCTATGATATTGCTGTTGTGGACTGGCCGGGCTTTGGCACTTCACAAGGCAGGCCTACGGATGATAATATCCGCAGTGCTTCTGCTGCCATCTTCCGCTATTTTCGTGCCAAAGATAATGTCCGCCGCATTTATCTGATGGGGTATTCGTTTGGCAGCGGCCCTGCCACTTATGTCGCTTCGTTATATGAAGCAGACGGCTTGATCCTTCTGGCTCCTTATGAATCTGCTTTTGATCTTTACAACAGTGTGACGCCCGTCTTTTACGGTCCTATGAAACTGCTGATCTCATTTAGAATGGATACAGGTGAATATGCGCAGGATGTCCTGATCCAGCCTCTTGTCATATATTCCGAAGCAGATCAGCGTATTCCGGTAAAGTACTCTATTGCATTAAGCAAGCATTTTTCGAATGAACCGGACATCTACTCCTTTCCGGATATCTCCCATGGAGATCTGACCACAGATGAACGTGTTCTGAGAGCGATCGATGCCTATTTACAGAAATGAACAAAATAATTGTTGAAATCCGCTTTTGTTGTGCTATAATAGCAAAGCACGACTGAAAGAAATCTTTCTGGTCTATGGCGGGATAGCTCAGTTGGCTAGAGCATTCGGTTCATACCCGAAGTGTCGCTGGTTCAAATCCAGTTCCCGCTACTAAAAAAAGCTGTCGCAGAATTCTGTGACAGCTTTTTTCATACATTCATGCTTATCAGTTTGGGAAGAACCGGACACCAATCCGTTTATGCTCACTTCGCTCATGCATCCGTTCGATCTTCTCCTGCGCCTTAGGATTTGTTTTTCCGGTCGTCAGGTACTCATCGATCTCATCATACTTGATGCCCATTTCCGATTCATCCGTCTGTCCGTCAAATAAGCCGGCTGACGGAGCCTTTGTCCGGATGTTTTCCGGTGCATCCAGCCAGGCAAGAAATTCATAGACTTCACTGACATTCAGATCGCCAATCGGATTGAAGTCTACACCGCCGTCGCCATACTTGGTATAGTAACCAACATAAAGTTCATCGGCGTTTCCGGTACCTGCAACCAGTCGTCCCTCGCTCTGCCCGATCGCATAAAGAGTCGTCATGCGGAGACGCGGTGCGATATTAGAGATCGCTGCATCTGTCAGAACATCTGCTGCTTTCTTCGCCTCTTCCAGAAGCGTTTCCCGGACTTTTGTCAAATCCACGACGCGGTATTCAATATGAAACTGCTCTGCCACATCGATCCCGTCTTTCATGTCTTCCTGATAATTCCGTTTTGATGCACACGGCATAATGATTCCAACGGTATTATCACAAGCGGCCTTACAAAGGATCCCAACCAGTGCGCTGTCTTTTCCTCCGGAATTACCATATATAATTCCTTTGCAGCCTGCACTTTCCACCAGATTTCTGATCCATGCAACTCGTTTATCAAATTCTTCCTGATAATCTCTCACTTTTTATCCCTCATTTGCTGCACGCACAACACACATTGCGATATTGCCTACCAGCTCGGAAACAGGAGCGGAACGGGAGCAGTCAGAAGCGATCTTCTTAAATCCCTGCAGGAATGGTCCCGGTGCGTCTGCTTTTGCAAAAAACTGTACCAGCTTCACGCCGATATTACCTACGTTAATATCCGGCCAGATAATAATATTGGCTTTGCCAGCTACCTTGGATTCTCTCTTGACTTTCTTTGCTGCGACATTTGGATCGATAGCAGCATCCAGCTGGAATTCTCCGTCGATAGCCAGTTCTGGTCTTCTTTCGTTTGCGATACGAACAGATTCACGGATATCATCTACCATTTCGCCTTCCATACTTCCGTCGGTGGAGAAAGAAAGCATTGCACACCTTGGTTCCCATCCAAGCAGACCTTTAACTGTCTCGCAGGCGGAGATAGCGATGGATGCTCTTTCAGCAGGTGACGGTTTGGTGCAGACTGCACTGTCACCAAACAGCAGATACTGTCCTTCACTTCCTTCATATCCCGGAATGACAAACAAACCAGTGGAAGAAGGGGTATCAATGCCGTCCTTTAATCCAATGATCGTAGTAGCCGCAAGAATCACATCACCCGTCGTATGAGTCAGTCCTGCAAACGTAACATCGAACATACCCAGGCACTGCTGAACCATAGCGGTATACATTGGGTCTTTGCTTTTTCTGGTCAGAGACTTGATGCTCAGCATATCAGAGTACTCTGCCACATACTTTTCAAAGGCTGCTGCGTTCTGCTCTGCATCTGTATTGTCATAGATATCCATGCTGCTGATATCAATACCAAAACCTTCTGCTGCTGCTTTGATCTCAGCAGGATCACCAACTAACGTTGCTTTGCAGTATCCTTTTGTATGTGCTTCATAAGCTGCCTGAAGCATCTTCTCTTCTGTCGCTTCCGGAAAAGCAACTCTCTGCGGATTTGCTTTTGCCTTCTCAAAAATCATTTCCATTAAGTCCATAATTATTTCTCCTAAAAAAAATATTACCACCCCCGCATCAGCGGGAGTGGTATCTTACTAAGCTGATTATTCGTCACAAAGTTCAGCAATATAATCTGCTGCTTCTTTGAAGGTAGCTTTTCTGTTAAATTCCATATAAGGAACTTCAATATCATATTCATCTTCAAGAGCAGTTGTGAACTGTACGATATTGGCTGATTTACACTGTAAATCATCTTTAAAACTTGTTTCCGGCCCTAATGTTGCAGGGTCAAGACCAAACATTTTAGCTGCTTTTTCAATAAGAATCTTGATTACTTCCTCTCTGAATTCCATGCGTGAGGGTCTCCTTTCATGTATAAAAATGTTAATGTTTTCCTTTTTTTCAGGACTCGGGTAAGTATAGCATGATTATCTAAAACATACAATAAATTTTCGATTTTTTGTAGGGTTTTTCAATTTTTCTCCGGTTTTTTGATCAGGAATCGGTAAATTGCCACAGAAACTATGATCGCTGCCACCATGACAACAATATAAACCCATAAAGCCGGATAAGAAATGTTTGCGTACTGCAGGATCACAGACAGAAGATTCGCGCCAAAATGGATCATGATAGCTGCTGCCAAATGTCCATAACGGTCATATAAAAGACAGATGATGATGCCAAACAGAAAGGCATAGATCCCCTGAACCAGATTCATATGATAAAGTCCGAACAAAACAGAGCTGACAATGGCTGCCGGCCAGAAGCTGGTATATTCTTTCATCCTGCGGAAAACCAGTCCCCGGAATACAAGTTCTTCCACCACCGGGGTCACTATGACTGCTCGGATCACTACAAAGATCCATGAAGCCCCGAAAAGCTCATTTTCCACAGTCTGGTAACTGCCCAGAAGATTATCCAGAGGCAAAAGAGATAGTAAGATGCTGAGCGCATGCGACATCAGCGCACCGATCAAAAACACCCATAACAGGTGAATCGGATTTTTCTTCAGATAATCAGATTGTTTTACATAATCATGCCGGAAATAAAAGTAATTGACGGCAAAAGAGATCAGCAAAGCAATAATAGTGATCAGAGCGAAATTGTTTCCCATATAATCATCCAGGGAAAGCGGACTGCCTGATTTTGCGAAAATCAACGCAGCCAGATAGATCACCACAAAATAGATTGCAAAATGAAACACGACAGGACTGATGGTCCGCCATATTTTAGTCGGAATACTGGCGTGCATTTCTATAACAGTTTATTCAAGATGGAAAGGACGATCACCAGAACAACAACAACGATCACAACAATGCCGACGATCAGCCAGATCACGCGTGCCCGTTTTTCCCGTGCGACGATCTTTTTCCGGTTTTTCTTATCTTCCTTATATTTATCTACTTTAGCCTGGCTCATAATAATTCTCCTGTCATTTTCTGAAATATAATCTTATGCCCTCTTGCCAAAGAATGCAACTTTACACTACGGATGAAACCGGATCATATCATATGGAGTGAGGCTGACGCCAAAATCCGTATAAAAGATCTGTTTCGGATGCGGGCAGCTTTCTATATGATTCCCCTCTTCATCTATCATGTCCTTAACTGTTGTAACAATGGTTTCTCCCAAAGGCTTCATGATTTCCACTTCATCCCCGACAGAAAACTTATTCTTCTGCTCCAGCCGATAATAGACGGAACCATTGACCTGCCGGTTTTCCTCCCCGATGATTCCCAGATAGATCCATTCTTTAACATAAGTACTTTCATCATAGATCTGCGTAGTCTCATCCGGTTTTCCAAAAAAGAATCCGGTAGTATATTCACGGTAAGTACATTTGGATATCTCTTCCCGATAAAAATCCAGTCTGCTTCTGTATTTTTCCGGATCCTCAAAGTAATCATCAATGGCCATCCGGTAAGTTCTGGCAACGGTGGCTACATACAATGCGCTTTTCATCCGCCCTTCGATCTTGAAGCTGTTGATCCCTGCTTCGATCATTTCCGGGATATGTTCGATCATACACAAGTCTTTGGAATTCATAATATATGTCCCGCGGTCATTTTCCATAACAGGCATATACTCGCCAGGACGAGTCTCTTCTACCAGGGCATATTTCCAGCGGCACGGATGCGTACAATCCCCCATGTTGGCAGACCTTCCTGTCATATACGCACTCAAAAGACATCTGCCGGAATAAGAGATGCACATTGCCCCGTGAATAAACGTTTCAATCTCCATATCAGATGGAATTTGTTTCCGCAGCTGCCGGATCTCATCCAGACTCAGTTCTCTGGCGCAGACAACTCTGGTTGCCCCAAGATCATGCCAAAACCGATACGTGCCATAATTCGTATTATTTGCCTGTGTACTGATATGGATCTCTACTTCCGGAAGCATCTCCTTTGCCAGCTGAAAGATTCCCGGATCAGAAATGATCAGGGCATCGATTCCCATATCTTTTAGATCAGCAAAGTAAGAGCGGCATGCTTCCAGATCCTGGTTATGGGCAAAAATATTGGCCGTCACAAAAATGCGTACATTTCTTTCATGTGCGAACTGTACCCCTTCCCGCATTTCATCCAATGTGAAATTATGTGCATTTGCACGCAGGGAAAACGCTTCCCCTCCAATATAGACTGCATCCGCTCCATAAAGGACGGCGACTTTCAAAACGGGAAGACTGCCTGCCGGCACTAACAATTCCGGTTTATTTGCTTTTAATCTGTCATTGCTTATCATTTTTAACACTCACAATCATTCCATCTCCCACCGTCAGCAGTGAGCTGGTCAACTGCTCATGGTGCATGGTTTCCCAGATAAAGGTTCGCATACGCTCGTGGATCGTTCGCTGCCTCCTTGGAGTAATGAACCGGGATTCGATCAGATCACCTTCCTGCAGAACATTATCTGCCACCATGACACCTCCTGCTTTAAGCAGCCGGATAAGATCCGGCAGCATCACAATATACTGTGCCTTTGGTCCATCCAGAAAGATGAAATCAAATGACCCCTCCAAACGAGAAACGGCATTAACTGCATCTTCTTCCAAAAGATCGATCTTCAGATCTTCCCTTTTCCGCAGGTCTTTCGCATAGAAATCATTTATATTAGCTTTTGCCGATTCGATCCGCGGCAGATAATTCTCGATCGTTGTGATCTGTTTTACCTGTTTGCATGATGCTGCAAACACAAGCGCGGAATATGCAACTCCGGTACCGATCTCCAGGATAGAAGCCGGCTTATGGATGGCCAGAAGTGTCTTTAAAAAACGTTCACTCTCCCGGCGGATGATCGGAACATTGTCTGTCTCTGCTTTTTTTCTGAGTTCCTCAAAAAAGGAAGGAACGTCGTCCTCCAAAGAATACAGATAGGCAGTGAATCGTTCATCAATAATCATACGGCTGGATTATAAACGAAAAGCACTCCCGTTGGAAGTGCTTTTTAGTTTTTTGTCTGCCTGGATACGCGGTTAGTCTTCGTCCATCGTACCGTCAGAATAATCATAACCGGAAAGGATGTTAATGATCTTCTCTGTTGTATAAGAAGGACTGACCTTATAAGTTCCCGGAACATATTTTGCATCATAGATCAACGTTCTGTATTTATATAATCTCGTGTCTGTGATGCACCCGTTCTCATAAAGGAACTCGGCGACCTCTTCGTGCGTAATGCCTTCTTCCGGGATAGTGATCTCAATCTTTGTCTTATTATCCTCATCTACTGCCACATCATAGAACAGTTTATAAGTCAGAAGAAATGCAACAACGCAGATTGCAATCACAAGAATCGCAATGCAAAGGCGGACGATCACGCGCACCTTTTTCCCTTTGCGTGCTGCCTTTACAGCTGCACGGCGTCTTTTTTCCACTTCTTTGTTTTTCTTCTTTCTGGAAGCGCTGGACTGTCTTGCCTTTGCAGACGTCACATTACCAGACCTGTATTTTTCCAGATTTTCGCGGATCGTACCAGTATAATTCTGCTCCTGGTTAAAATCATCCTGCTCATCAAAATCGGAATATCTTCTTCTATTATCGTAAGCCATCTAGTTCTCCTACTCGACCTCCAGTATAAACGGGAGTATCATCGGGCCTTTGTTATTATGATTCTTCAGATACTTGCGTACTTCATCTGCGATGATCATTTTTGCTTTGCCGCGATTGTAATGGTTTCTCGACAAATAATCAACTAATGCATTATAAATGATTTTCCTTACATCTTCAATAAGTTTTTCGCTCTCACCGTCATAGACCCATCCTCTGGTAAATATCTCCGGTCCGGAGATTACAAATCCTTCTGTGGTATTCAGGCAAACCGAAACGATCAAAACCCCCCGTTCAGAGAGATCCTTTCGATCATCCAGTATACTCCGGCCTACATCTTCAACACCGGAGTTATCCACATAGATGCCACCTGACTGAACATGCCCGATCACTTTCCCTTTTTTCTCACTCAGCTCCAGGATATCACCGGTGTCGATCAGAAATACATCTTTCTCATCATACCCCATATTATAAGCGATCTGGGCATTTGCGATCCGATGACGGTACTCTCCATGTACCGGAATAACATATTTCGGTTTCAGAAGTGTATAGATCAGTTTGATCTCTTCCTGGCACGCGTGTCCGGAAACATGGGTTTGTTCAAAAACGACCTTAGCTCCCAGGGCTGAAAGCTCATTCATAACATTTGCCACAGCCTTTTCATTGCCCGGGATCGGATTAGACGAGAAAATGATCACGTCATTGCTGCGGATGTTGATCTTTTTATGGTTTTTTGCTGCCATGCGGGAAAGTGCTGCCATGCTTTCTCCCTGGCTTCCTGTTGTAATGATCACGATCCTGTTATCTGGATAATTCCCCAGTTCATCAATGGAGATCAATGTGTTTTTAGGCATATTGATATAGCCCAGTTCCGTCGCCGTCTCAATAACGTTGATCATAGACCGGCCTTCCAGGATCACTTTTCTCTTATACTTATATGCGGTATTGATGACCTGCTGAACACGGTCCACATTAGAGGCGAATGTCGCTACGATGATCCTCTGCTTCTGATGCTCTGCAAAAAGAGCATCAAACCGTTCTCCGACCGTTGTCTCACTCATGGTATAACCCGGACGCATAGCATTCGTTGAATCACTGAATACTGCCAGCACACCTTTTTGCCCCAGTTCTGCCATTCTCCACAAATTCATAGCATCACCGTATACCGGTGTATAATCCACTTTAAAATCACCAGTATGATAGATCAGGCCGGCCGGCGTGCGGATTGCAATTGCAGCCGCATCTGAAATGCTGTGATTGGTCCGGATAAACTCTACCTTGAAATCGCTCACGTAGAACTTCTGTCCGTAATCTACAACCTTCAGTTTGGCACTGTCTAACAGTTTTGTCTCTTCCAGTTTTTTTCTGATCAGTGCGATCGTCAGCTTTGTCCCGTAAATTGGCACATTGATTTCTTTCAGAATATACGGAATTGCCCCAATATGATCTTCGTGACCATGCGTAATAAAGAATGCCTTGACCTTGGATCTGTTCTGTTTCAGATATGTAATATCCGGGATGATCAGATCAATACCCAAAAGCGTATCATCTGCGAACGCCATACCACAGTCAATCACCACGATCTTGCCATTATACTCGATCGCAGTCATATTCATTCCGATCTGTTCCAGTCCCCCCAGCGGGATCACTTTCAGACTATCGGAAAGCTGTTTTGTTTTGACTGCAGTGTTCTGCTTTTTATTCGCGGCAGTCTGTTTCTTTTTTGCCGGTTCCTGCTTTTTTACAGGCTGCTTATTATTCGCTGCAGATTGTTTTCCTGTAGTTGTCTTTTTCCTGTTCTGTTTTTGTTCTGTCTGTTTTGATGTCGTCTGCTTTTTCTTTCCTGCAGACTGCTCTGTCTTAGCCTTTTTTGCCATAATCCTCCTTCATTTGTACACATCACAAAAAGGGGCTTATCCCCTGTTTTTGCTCAATAGAAAACAGAGTTGACCTTCAACTCTCAAAAGTATATTTGTGTGCATACGGTCCTGTTCGCCGGTGCCGTAAGCAAATTAAATCAAATCCTCATCTTCCAGCAGCTCCGAGAAAATCCCGGCTACTGCATTCAGTTCTGCATCATCGACCACAAATTCGTAGATGCTTTCTATATCCTCCGGTGCAGACACATCTTTCATAATATAAGCCTGTGTTTCCTCGTCCATACTGTCACATACCAAAAGATAGCTGGTATTATTCAGCCTGGTTTCTTCTTCGACAAAAAACTCTTTTGTCTCGCCGTCTTCACCTGTAATAATGATCTTGTTATCTTCCATGCGGTCTATCTTACCTGTACTCTTTACGATCTGTCAATTTTCTTTTTTTGATTCTTCTTCCCTGGACCGGTTCAAATATTCATCCAGGATATGACAGGCAGCCAACTGATCGATCACTTTTTTCCGGTCTTCTTTTTTCACCTGCATGATTTCCAATTCCTCATCAGATGCGGTCGTCGTATACCGTTCATCCTGTAAAAAAACAGAAAGATCAGTTCTTGCCCTTAAGCGGTCAGCAAACTCTCTTGCCTTCTGCGCCCGTTCTCCTTCTGTCCCGTCCGGCATTAACGGAAGACCAACCACAATGGCCTTAATCTGTTCTTCCCGGATCAGTTCTTCAATCCTCGCAAGTGTTTTGCGCAGACGTTTCTCGCTGTCACGGAAGATCGTCTCTTTCGGATGTGCAACTTGAAGCAGGGGATCCGATACAGCTACCCCTACAGTCTTTGCTCCGTAATCCAAACCCATGATCTTTCCGGTCATACAGCTATTGTTTCTCCTGTCACGTTCACTAATATAAAGAAAAGCGTCCTGCTTTGCAAGACGCTTGTGATTCGATCATTTTTTCAGCTTATTTGTGATATAGAACCGGACCGCTTCTTCGATCAGGTCATCCCGTTCCACTTTGGCGATGATCCCTCGCGCATTATTGTGGCTGGTGATATACGTCGGATCGCCCGACATGATATATCCAACGATCTGATTGACTGGATCATATCCTTTCTCTGCAAGCGCTGCATAAACCCGCTCAAAGACCTCTCCCACTGTCGGGAGTTCTTCTTTCGGAATCTTATAATGTTGGGTGAAATATAAATTATTATCCATATACAATACCCGTCATTTATTATTTAAAACATTTGTAACAGTTTTGTAAAATTTTCAGTATACAGATTTTACATCAAAAAAAACGGAAAAGCAAGTAAAATTAGCAAAAAAATGCGTCCCTGTTTCCTATTTCAAAATCAGTTCCCCGTTCCATATTTCTGCTTCTTCCGGGATAAATGTTACGATTTTATTAATAAGTTTTTCTGTTGAATGGATCGCACATTTCAGATAGTTTTGAGAAAAACCGATCTGATATACTTCCCCTGCAAGCATTGTTTCCTCCTCGATCAGGACTTTCAGCTCCTTCCCGATGAAGGATGTCAGATACTCTTTCTGCATTTTTTCTCCCAGAGCCATCATGGAAGAGACGCGTTTTTCCTTCTCAGCCCTGGTCAACTGATCCGGCATCTGATCTGCTTTAGTGCCTTTCCGTCTGGAAAACGGAAAAACGTGAAGTTCCGAAAAGGCAGCCTCAGAAACCATTTTCATGGACTCTTCAAAATCTTCTCTGCTCTCTCCAGGAAAACCAACGATTACATCTGTGGTAATGGCTACATCCGGGAAATATTCTCTGATCAGATGAACTGCAGAAAGAAACTCTTTTGCGCTGTAATGGCGGTTCATCCTCTGCAGGGTCCTGTCACATCCGCTTTGCAGAGATAGATGAAAATGCGGGCAAAAAGTATCACAGGAAGAAAGCTTCTGCAGAAACTCATTGGTGATTACTCTTTCCTCCAGACTGCTGATCCTGACCCTCTCAATCCCTTCCACATCATTTACCAGAAAAACAATATCTGAAAGGAGTGTCTTGCCGTCTTTATAATCACTTAGATCAATCCCTGTCAGAACGATTTCTTTGTATCCGTTTTTCGCAAGCGTCTGCACTTCATTGCGGATATCTTCTATGCCTCTGCTCCGGCTTCGTCCTCTGAGATATGGAATAATGCAGTAAGAACAGAATCTGTCACATCCATCCTGAATCTTCACATAAGCCCTGACATGATCTCCCTGATTGGAAATCGATTGTTCCTCATAAACCGTACAGTGTGTCAGATCTTCATACAGGATCCTTTCCGGATCGTTTTTCTTCTGCTGCAGCAAAGAGCAAACTGCCTCCAGCAATTTGTTTTTTTCATTATTGCCGACTATCATGTCGATCGTCTGATCACGCAGCAGCTCCTCCTTGACCTCCTGCGCATAGCAGCCAGCTGCGACAACAATCGCATCAGCAGATCTTTTTTTGCAGCGGTGAAGCATTTGCCGGGACTTCCGTGCTGCTTCTGCCGTAACAGAACAGGTATTTACAATATAAACATCTGCGGTATCCTGAAAGTCCACAATTGTAAAACCATTCTCCTGAAACTGCTCGAGAATGGCTTGTGTTTCATATGCATTAACTTTACATCCCAAAGTATGGAAAGCGACTTTCATGTTTTGTTCTTCTTTTTTAATGTACGGAGATACTCTTTTTGTTCTTTGGTGATCCGATAGCTTTCAATGGCTTTTTGGATCGTTTTGTTGTGTATCCACGGACGCAGTTTCCCTTCTTCCAGATATGGAATTGTATCCGTCCACCGCTTTGCCAGGGCCGTCGCATAGTACCAGGCGATGACCATGTTGACATAATAATCATCTTTTTTGACTGCTGCAGGAATTTTCAGATATGAAGGGTCGAAATCCTCATCCAGATACAGTGCCATCAGCATTTTTATGGCAAAACGAATGGTATAGGTTTCTTGTGATTTTGCCCACTTTTTGATCTGTGGGAAAAACTCTTTTTTGTGCTTTCCAAACACCTTAGGGCTCATCGTATCGCAAACAGCCCAATTGTCCACATAAGGAAGAAAGACATCTACGCACTCCAGCGCCTCTTCATAATCTTTGATCTGTTCCAGAAGCATCCCATGCAGCAGGTTTTCATCATAATAGGTATGCGGCAGCTGTAAAAGGAAGTCTTTTGCCTCCTCCTCTTTTGCATACTCTTTCGCAAACTTACGCAGGATAGGAATTCGGACCCCAATGACTTGTTCTGCTTCAATTCCAGGTGTCAGTTTGACCTGAAAAGATGCATATTCTTCATCCCGCAGGGCAAACAGCCTTTGCTGAAGTGGGGTGAGCTTTTTTTGATTCATCATATTTCAATAATCTCCACGGACTCCAATGCCCTCTGCATCAGTTCACCGATCACACTGTCCAGACGATGTTCACTGGCAACGATCTTTTCCAGACGAGGTTTCGTGACCGGATGTTTTGCTACAAAGATGGTACAGCAATCCTCATAAGGAAGGATGCTGGTCTCATATGCATCGATTTTTTCTGAGATAGCTACGATATCCAGTTTATCGAATGCACACAATGGGCGATAAACCGGCAATGTACAGACTTCGTTTGTTACCAGCATACTCTGCATGGTCTGACTTGCGACCTGACCGATCGACTCACCTGTCACCAGACCCAGACATCCTGACTCTTTTGCAAAATGCTCCGCGATCCGCATCATAAACCTGCGCATGATAATGGTCAGCTCATCGTGTGGACAGATTTCATAGATCTTCATCTGTATTTCGGTAAAATTGACAACATGCAGACGGATCGGACCGGCATAGCGGGAGATGATATTCGCCAAATCAACTACTTTCTGCTTCGCGCGTTCACTGGTATACGGCGGTGCATGAAAATATACGGCATCCAGGCTGACGCCGCGCTTCGCAACCATATAGCCTGCAACCGGAGAATCAATTCCTCCGGACAGAAGGAGCATCGCCTTTCCGGAAGATCCAACTGGCATACCGCTTAGTCCTTCAATCTGCTTTGAATAAAAATTCACGTCGTATGGACGGACCTCTATATGTAACATGATCTCCGGGTCATGAACATCCACGGAAAGATTCGGAAAACGGTCCAGCAAAACTTCTCCGATCTGTTCATTGACTTCTACGGAAGTCATAGGGAAAGCTTTGTCGGCACGTCTGCAGTTGACCTTAAATGTATGTGGTTCATCCATAGAGAAATGGCTTTCCATATGTGAAATTGCGGCGTTTGCTATTTCTTCAAAAGAAAGCTTTCCATAATGGTCTAACGGACAGATCCATGCAATACCAAAGACTTTTGTCAGCGCAGAGATTGCTTCTTCCGTTTCTTCTTCATTGCATTCCACATAGATTCTCCCCTGTGCTTTTCTCACAAGGGTCTCACTGCTGAGGTCTTTTAGCGCACTTCTGATATTCTTCACAAGCATATCTTCAAAGATATACCTGTTTTTTCCTTTAACGCCGATTTCCGAATATTTGATTAATAACATGCATTCTCCTTTTGAGTTCTGCCTCTTAAGATTATCGAGAAATAAATTTTGACAGGATCGGAAGGAGTTCTCGTAACTGTTCTGCCGCATACAGAACTTCTCCTGTCGTATTATCTTTACAAAAGCTAAAACGGATCGTACAATCAGCCTCTTTTGCCGAAAGGCCAATGGATTCCAAGGTCCGGCTGACGCCAGGCTTATTGGATGAGCAGGCGGAACCGGATGACACATAGATCCCGCGTTCTTCCAAAGCGTGCAGCAAGACTTCACTTTTCACCGGAGCAAAGGTCGCACTGAGGATATGCGGTGCAGAAAGATCCCCTTTCTGGCTGTTGATCCGGATTGAAAATGATCTTCCCTGTTCTTCCTGCGCAATCTTTTCCAATTCTTCCGTCAGAAGATCCTTTAAGCTGATCATATGGCGGACGTTTTCTTCCCGGGCAGCGTAGCTTTCCGCTGCCGCCACAGCCATTCCTGCAATGCCCGGCACATTATCGGTGCCGCTGCGCATTCCCTTCTGCTGGCCGCCTCCGTAGATCAGCGGTTTGATCTTAGTTCCTTCTCTGATGTATAAAAAGCCGACTCCTTTTGGCCCATGGAACTTATGTGAGCTGACACTCATCAGATCGATCCCCATCTTGTTTGGATAGATTTCCAGCTTCCCGAACGCCTGAATCGCATCCACATGGAACAACGTCTTCGGATTCTTTTCTTTGATCACTTTTCCGATACCGGCGATATCCTGGATAGCTCCGATCTCATTATTGACCATCATGATGGATACCAGAATCGTATCCTCTCTTATGGCCTCCTTAATATCTGACAGTGAAACGTGTCCTTTGGCATCAACAGGCAGATAGGTGATCTCAAATGGATCTACCCTGCGTTCTGCGAGGAATCTGAGTGGTTCTAATACGCTGGGATGTTCAATGGATGTCGTAATGATATGCCGCCCTGCTCTTTCATTTGCCAGCGCAGCTCCTATCAGCGCCATGTTATTTGACTCTGTTCCTCCGGAGGTAAAAAGGATCTCTTTTTCTTTTACCTTCATTGTTTTGGCAAGCACCTGGCGTGCATCCTTTAAATAGACTTCGCTCTGAACGCCCTTTGCATGTTTGCTGGACGGATTTCCGAAGTCTTCTGTCATTACTTTCGTAACAGTCTTTATTACATTATCTCCAACGCGCGTTGTTGCGCTGTTATCAAAATAGCATTCCATCGTTTCCACAGTATATCACACCTTTTTTATTCTTCCAGCGCAAAAGTAAGGACACTTAATAACATTAAAGGTGCTGTTTCCGTCCGCAGGATCCGGTTCCCCAGAGAAATCTGTATTCCACCTTCCTGTTCAGCTAAGGTGATTTCTTCCGGAGCGAACCCGCCTTCCGGTCCCACAAAGATACCGACACGCATATCCGGGCGGATCTTTTGCAGGATCAGTTTTGTTTCTTTCATGTCTTTATAGTTTTCATAAGGCACCAAAATCAGATCCAAAGCCTCTCCTTTGGCATAGGCGAAAGCATCCCTGAAGGAACGAATTTCTTTTACTTCCGGAATGATCCCTCTGCGACTCTGTTTTGCAGCGCTCTCTGCTATTTTCTGCCAGCGCTCCTGTTTTGCCTTCTGTTTTTTACCATCATAATGAACAACGGAACGTGCCATTTCCACCGGAATGATCTCGTAGACACCAAGCTCAACCGATTTCTGGATCACATGTTCCAGCTTATCTCCCTTGGCCAGTCCCTGAAACAGATAAAACCGGACGGATGGCTCAGAAAGGGCTCCGCTTTCTTCCAGTATCCTGCAAAGGACTGTATTTTCCGTTACTTCCTCGATCATACAGTGATAATCTGTCCCCATACCATCACTAAGTATCAGCTCCTCTCCGCTCTTCATACGGAGAACGTTTTTGATATGATTCACATCACTGCCGGAAATAACCACTTTTCCTTCTGAAATCATTTCTTCACGTATAAAAAAATGATACATGCCATCTCCCCTTACGGTTTTAGTATTTTTCGTATGTCACTTTCCGCTGCCGACGGAAAACACTTTTTCACCTGCTGAAAGATCCGTTCACACGATTTTTCCGAGTCTTCCTTATAAGCTTTTCGGACGAGTTTCTTACCCCAAATGCTTTCAGGTGTTGCCATAACAGCAATGCTCCAGCCGTATTCCTCACCCTTTTTGTTTGTCCGTTTCCGGAACTCTTTCGGAACCAGATAG
>JAZNHY010000240.1:0-4957 GCA_045577235.1 Lachnospiraceae bacterium | reverse complement strand
TCTCCTTTTCTGTTAATGGTCTGTTACCGGAATACCGAAGTAACAGGCGGATTATGATTTTGTATATATTATAAGCGAATTATACATAAAATGGAATGATTTTTGTAAAATTTACAATATTACACTGTAATTTTCATATGAATCACAAGGAATTTTGTATTAAAATGCGTTAAAATTTATAAAAAGTGAATAATATGGATTTTTATACATATAGAGGAGGAGAAAATTATGACTGAAAAAAGAAACACAACAGTCGAAAAAATCGCTTTAAGTCCGGTTCCGGAGAGCGAACGTCAGCACTGGATTTCTGTAACACTGATCCAGGCTGGATTTATGATTTCTGCAACAAGTTTATGGACAGGATCTCTGATGATTGATGGTCTTAATTTGATGCAGATTGTTATTGCAGGGTTGGTTGGCTATTTAATTGTTGTAGGTATCTGTTGGCTGCAGGGCATCATGGGATCTGATATAGGGGTACCTTCTATCGTAGTAGCAACTCAGTCGTTCGGAGATCGTGGAAGTCAGTTCCTGGTTTCCACAGCCGATGCACTTTGCTGTATTGGATGGTTTGGTATTAACGCAAATATCTGTGGGGAAGCATTCTCCGGTCTGATGAGTGAATGTTTTGGCATGGATATTCCAGTTAAAGTTTCCATTATTGTTTGGGGCATCGTAATGTTCTCCACAGCGGCAATCGGATTTAATGGTTTAAAATATTTGAATATGATTGCAGTTCCTATAATGTGCGTAGTAACAGTAGTTGGTCTGTTTATCGTATTATCCGGTGACGGTATGGAGACTCTTAAAGCTTTCGTTCCGTCAACAAACAACGTGACAATGATTGCAGGTATCGATATGGTAATCGGAGGCTTCATTCTGGGGGCTGTATTATCTGCGGACTATACTAGATATCAGAAAACAAGAGCAGACGTATTTAAGTCATCCTTTGTTGGAATTCTGCCTATTGGGGTTATCTTACTGTGGGCTGGCGCTGCATTCGCAATCGTTGCAGGTTCCGAAGACCTGACTGTTATCTTTATTGGTCTGGGAATTCCTGTACTGGGACTGCTGAGCCTGATCCTTTCCACTTGGCCTGCAAACTCTGCAAACGCATATTCCGCAGGATTAGGTTTCCTGAAAGTGTTCAGAATGAGCGATAAACACAGAATTAAAATCACTCTGATTTGTGGTCTGGTTGGAACAATTGTAGGATCTTTCGAAATCATCTTCTATTTCGAGCAGTTCCTGACTTATCTGGGCGTAATCATTGCACCATTCGCAGGAGTAATGCTGATTGACTATTTTGTAGTTGGTAAAGGTGACCCGGCAAAATGGGCTCCAACAAAAGGTATCAACTGGCCAGGTATGATCGCACTGGTTATCGGTGTTGTAGCAGGTCTGGTTATCCCATGGGGTATCGTAAGTGTTAATGGTGTAATCGTTTCTGCAATTGCAACTCTGATTCTGAGAAAAGTAATGCCACAGCCTGAAGCAACAACACTCGAGGATATCAACATTTCTATCGATGACTAATAAAGGAGACTGACAATGAGAGTTTTAACTAAACAGGAAGTTATAGATATTATTTACGGATGCACTGTTCTGGGAACAGGCGGCGGCGGAAGTCTGGAAGGCGGTATTGCTATCGTTGAGCAGGACTTTGAAGCCGGCAGAGAATTCATTCTGGCTGACCTGAATGAAGTTCCGGATGATGAAATGGTTGCAGTACCTTATGTATGTGGTTCTATTTCTCCACTTACACCGGAAGAGGAAGCTAAATATGCAGGACTGCCATCCATGGAAGTTACCGAAGCAGTAAGATCATTCCAGGTTCTTGAGGAATACTACGGAAAAGAATTCTACGGCGTAATTTCCACTGAACTGGGCGGTGAAAACACTGCAGATGCATTCCATGTAGCGGCACTGATGGGCAAACCTATCATTGATGCTGACCCTGCAGGAAGATCTGTACCTGAACTGCAGCACTCCACATTCTACATCAACGATGTGCCTATCACACCGTTGGCTGTTGCAACACCTTTCGGTGATACTGCGGTCATCGACCATGTTGTTAATGACCTGAGAGCTGAAGATCTGGTAAGAGCTATGGCAGTTGTAAGTAAAAACATGATCGGTGTAACTGACCATCCTGTAGATGGTGCGACTCTGAAGAAGAGTGTAATTCCAAATGCCATCACTTACTCTCTGAATGTTGGTAAGGCACTGAGAGAAGCTAACGAAGCAGGCGAGGATGCAGCTGCTGCTATCTGTGAAGCTGTAGGCGGAAAAATTCTGTTCAGAGGTGTCGTTAAAGATCATGGATATGACACAGTAGATGGTTTTACTGTCGGTGACACTACATTGGACGGTGAAGGTGAATACGAAGGACATGAATATAAAGTATGGTATAAGAACGAACACATCCTGTCTTACCTGGACGGAGAAGTAGATGTTACAGTTCCTGATCTGATTTGTGTTATTGACTCTGAAGGTGTTCCGGTAACTAATCCATACTATGAAAATGGACAGAAACTGACTATTTTCGCACTGCCTGCACCAAAAGAATGGACAACAGAAAGAGGTCTGGAAGTGTTCGGACCGAAGTCTTTTGGATTTGATATCGAGTACGTTCCATTTACTGAAAAATAGGAGCAGTTATGAGCGGATATGATAAAGAATATATTGAATCTTTACAAAAACTGATCAGTATAAAAAGTGTTAAGTATGATGGGGCAGATTCTTATGAAACTGTTCCGGGAAAACCTTTCGGTGAAGGTATTGCAGCAGCACTGGAAGAAACTCTGGCATTATGCGAGTCCTTTGGCATGACAGTTAAAAACTGTGACGGCTATGCAGGTTATGCAGAAGTGGGCGAAGGCGACGAAATGATGGGTGTACTGATGCATCTTGATGTTGTACCTGAAGGTCACGGATGGGATCATCCTCCATATGGCGGAGAAATCGTAGATGGCAAACTGTACGGCAGAGGTGCTGTGGACGATAAAGGTCCTGCGATGGCTGTGATTTATGCAGTGAAAGAGCTGATGGATGAAGGTTATCAGTTTGGCAAGCGTGTCCGTTTGATTTTCGGATGTGATGAAGAATGTGACTGGGAATGCATGGACTACTATGTTGCAAACGAAGAATGTCCTGATTTTGGATTCACACCTGATGCGGACTTCCCTATGATTTATGGTGAAATGGGTATCATGGATGCTGAGTTTGTGATAGATCTGCCTGAAAGCGAGACTCTGGTGATTTCCGGTGGTGAAGCATCTAATGCTGTGCCTGATTACTGCAAGGCCGTTACAGGTGATGAGGTTATCGCGGAAGCTCATGGCGTTGCGGCTCATGCCAGCACGCCTTGGGAAGGGGAAAATGCTATTTCCAAAGTTATGGCAGAACTGGGTGACAAAGAATGCTCTGATGAAATGAAAAACTTCATCCGATTCTACAATGATAAAATTGGGTTTGCAATTCACGGTGAAAAAATCGGATGCGGTTTCGAGGATGAGGAAACAGGCAAACTGACATTTAATGCAGGTGTGATTTCTGTTAAGGATAATCAGGTTCGTCTGGCAGCCGATTTGCGTGTCCCGGTAACTGTTGCTGCCGATGAAGTACGCAAAAACCTTGAAAAGTCTGCAGCTGAGTATGATGTCCGTCTGGAAAACTACGGATTCATGGATCCTGTATTCTCCCCGCTGGACAGCCATCTGGCTAATATTTTGATGGAAGTGTACCGCGAGGAAACCGGCGATGACAGCAAACCGTTGACAATGGGCGGAGGAACTTATGCCCGTGCTATGCCTAATGTAGTTGCTTTCGGACCTCTTTTCCCAGGCCGTGAAGCCACAGAGCATATGAAGAATGAATACATCCTGGTTGAAGACCTGATGAAAATTAAAACGATTTACAAAAAAGCCATCATGAAACTGGCTGAATAATATGTATTGATTGTAGAGACTGGTTTGGTAATCAGTCTCTTTTTATGTTAGAATAAACGTGAAAATCGATAAAGTGAGGTTATTTAGATGCACGAAGAATGTCTCATTTGCAAAGCGCCGTTAGAATATCTGGAAAAAGATGAGTTAATGGAATGTGAGCTTTGCCATAAAAAACAGAATAGCAAAACGAGATGTATAAACGGACACTTTGTTTGTGATAAATGTCATACGAGCGGGATGGACGAAATTATTTCCATATGCCTTAATAGTGAATCTGCGGATCCTATAGAGATAATGGAGCAGATGATGTCCATGCCGTCTTGTCATATGCACGGCCCGGAGCATCATACTATGGTGGGCTCCGCACTTTTGACTGCATATAGGAATGCAGGCGGAGATATCGATTTAAAAGATGCACTTTACGAAATGCAAGTGAGGGGCAAGCAGGTTCCAGGCGGTGCATGCGGCTTCTGGGGAGCCTGCGGAGCAGGGGTCAGTACGGGAATGTATGTCTCGATTGCATTGAAGGCAACACCACTTTCAGAAGAAACGTGGGGACTGTCCAATCAAATGACTGGGAGGGCATTATCTGCCATTGGAAAAAATGGCGGACCGCGATGCTGTAAGAGAGATTCTTATCTCTCTATAATTGAGGCAGTTAAGTTCACCAGTGAACATTTAGGTGTAGATATGGATATGGCTGAGGTTAATTGTTCGCGTTCGCATATGAATAACCAATGCTTGCATGAGGATTGTAAGTTCTTTGGTGGCTCAGGGAAAGGGAAACCTAAAGTGGCTTTCGTTTGCGTGCATAATTCCTGCCGCA
The DNA here is from genome assembly GCA_045577235.1 of Lachnospiraceae bacterium. GTDB lineage: Bacteria > Bacillota > Clostridia > Lachnospirales > Lachnospiraceae > RGIG5612. The sequence continues at coordinate 181 of JAZNHY010000240.1, read as the reverse complement.
GCCAGATAGCAGAGGCTCTGGGTAAAAAGCTTGCACCAGATGTATTTGAAAGTTATTCTGCAGGAACTGAAATCAAAGACCATATCACCCCGGATGCCGTACGCATCATGAAGCAGATGCATGATATTGACATGGAAGAGACTCAGTACAACAAACTGATTGATGATATTCCAAAACCGGA
>JAZNHY010000239.1:0-7939 GCA_045577235.1 Lachnospiraceae bacterium | reverse complement strand
CTTCAACATTTCTGCGACACGCTCTTCCGTTGGAATGATAATAGGAAGGCCATCCGTCAGGCCGTTGTTCTGAAAGAATTCCTGCAGTTCATCTTCCGTCCCTTCTGCGCAGAAGCGCGGCGGCTGCTGTGGAGTGTAAGGGCCACTTATCAGTTCTTCTTCCTTCAGCGGCAAAAGCAGTGCATTTTCAATGTCCTGTAAAAGAACTTTCAGATCTGCATCGCTGATGTCATTACAAGGAAACTCTGTTTCCGCCAGGCGGATACACATTCCCTCCCGTTCCCGGGAAATCATAGCATCCTGCTCCAGATATTTATAAATCACGGTAAGGCCAGGGATTCCTGCTCTTTCAATACTCCTTGCAGGCCATGTAACTGCACAGGCAGTCGTAGAACACGATGGAGCTCCAAAATAGATAAAGGCATCGGCACGCTCCTTCATCTCCGCCCAAAGCGGCGGATCATCAGAGGCATAACTCAGTCTGGTACGGTATTCCAGCTGAATTCCTGCATATTTCTCCCGCAGATACGCATCCAGAGCTTCCTCGACCTGATTAAAGCCATGTGTGTCTCCCGGCCATGAATTGATAATATAGACAGTTTTTCCGGCAAGGGTGTCTAATCTTGGCGCAAGCGGAGCTCTTTGTACATCGTTAAAGAGACCTCGTGGGTCCAATGCTTTCAGAATATTTCCTTCCATAACTACTTCCTTTCCAGATTGTTGTCTGATCAAACATTACTTTTTTAATATACTATCACTTTCGTGCTGACGTAACAATTCTGCAGTATGATTTGATTTGTATTTCTGCACGGGAAAAGGTATGCTACTTATATGAACTTGTGAAAGGAGTGGACGGAAATATGGAAAATGGAACCTTAAAAGGTCTGCGGGTCATTGACTTTGGACAATACATCCCCGGACCAATGGCTTCGATGATTCTGGCCGATTATGGAGCCGATGTTATTCATGTCGATCCTCCTGGAGGACCGCGCTGGAATGATTATGAAGCGAACGCTGTGCTGATGCGCGGGAAGCGCAACATTATTTTGGATCTGAACGATCCGGATGATTTATCTACAGCTTACCGTTTGATAGAGACTGCGGATGTAGTGATTGAGAATTTCCGTCCGGGTGTAATGAGCCGTTTTGGACTTGGAAAGGAAAACTTTTATGCTTCTAATCCGGCACTGATCTATTGCTCCATTCCGGGATTCTCCGAGCGCGATGCGCGCGCAGGCCTTCGCGGATGGGAAGGGATCATTGCCGCCGAAGCGGGCTTGTATACTGGAATGCGGGCTCAGACACGTTTCAATGCTCTTACTCTTGCATCGGTCTTTGCCGCAGCGCAGGCAGTACACAGCATTATTGCGGCACTGATCGTCAGAGAAAAAAGCGGGAAAGGTCAGAGTATAGAAGTCCCGCTTTATGACGCCTGCTTTGAAGTGCAGGGAATAAATGGAACTGCTCCGCGCGCACCTATGCCTTCAACACCAGGAGATGGGAAGCGCGTCGTCCGTGATTACGAGTTAGTGCAGTACCTTGCAAAATATCCTACAAAAGACGGCCGTTATATCCAGATCACCCCGCCGCCTCGTGGAGTCAAAAATCTGGTAGATGCCTTTATTCCGGAAGAATGGGCAACACATAAAGAACTGACACCGGAAGAAGATCAAGAACTTCAAAAACTTGTTGCAAGCAAAACTGCTCTGGAATGGGAAAAGACAGCACAGGAAGACTATCAGGCCGGCGTCGTTGCAGCTCAGACTGCAGAAGAATGGATCCGGGATGCTTCAGCGATCGACAGCCGATCGGTGATTCCTGTAAAGGATCCTCTGCTTGGAGAAACAATGCAGCCAGGTGTCCCTTCACTGATGCTTGGCTCCGGAGATTGTGCCGGCAGCTCTCCAAGACATCTTCCGGATGCAGACAGAGAGGAGATACTGAAAGACCTTGCTGGCCGCACTGCTCCGCAGTTAAAGCTTGGAACAGATGGCATAGCTCCACCACTTGCCGGGATCCGTGTGCTCGACTTCTGTCAAGTGCTGGCAGGCCCGATCTGCGGCCGGATCCTTGCAGAGTACGGGGCCGAGGTAATCAAGATCAATAACCCTCGCACCTTTGAAAACCCAATTGCCATGGTTGGACATGAAGCAGTGAATAATGGAAAACTAACGACTTTTCTCGATATGAAATCCGAAGAAGGCAAAACAGTGCTGGACAAGCTGATCCGGGAAAGCGATGTATTCCACTGCAATTTCTCCCAAGGTGTATATGAACGTCTTGGAATCACTGAGGAGGAGCTTCGGGAAAAGAATCCTGGGATCATTCTCTCTCAGCTCAATGTCCATTCGCTGGGTGGATGGCGTGAGTGGGAACGTGGACATGAAGATCTTGGGGAGGCAGTAGCCGGAATCACCTGCCGCTATGGCGGCGGTATTAAGCCGGAGACAGTCCCTCTCCTTGTCTGCGACAACCTCACCGGACAGTATGCCGCCATCGGTGTTCTGCTTGCCGTTTACCATCGTCTGCGTACTGGTGAAGGCCAGCGCGTACAGGCATGTCTCTCCCGTACTGCAACCCTGGCACAGGTGCCGTATATGATCGGGTATGATGGAAAAGTCTGGGATGAACCAGCGGGGCCGAACGCAACCGGCTGGAATATATACGACCGCATCTATACCACCTCTGATGGAATGGTATTTCTTGCAAATGCAGATGCAGAAAAACTGAAAAGTTCTTCCCTTTTCGATGGAATCGACTTTTCTGCAGACGATGCAGAAAAAAAGATGGAGAACGTATTCCTGTCAAATACCTCTGAAAGACTGATTGAAGCTCTTACTCCTTTGGACTGCGATGTCCGTACACTGCGGAACTTTGGAACAGAGTGCATGGAAGAGCCATACGCAAAAGCGAGCGGATTGAGCCGGAAGGCTTTCCATCCGGGAATCGGTATGCTCCGTACAACGTCCTGTGCTCCGCGTCTGTCACTAACGCCGCCAATTGCCGGCAATGCTGTCTGCGAACCGGGCGGAGATACAGAGCGATTTCTTAAGAGCCTGAACCGCACTGCTGAATAGATGCAGAACAGAAAATAAAAAACCGGAGGTCACGGCGGCCTCCGGTTCTTGTTTGACTCATTATTCGACCCAGGTTACCGGGTTTCCTTTTCTTTCCAGCGGCGTCCTGTCCGGAAGTCCGTTAAATGCGTAACCAAGGGCAAGACCTCCTGTTATCGTTTCATCTTTTCCCAGACCATACTGATACAGGTATTCTCTGACCTGTTCATTTTCATCCAGCCAGTGGAGGTTATTGATCCAGCAGGAACCAAAGTCTAACGCATTTGCCGCTACCATCATATTCTCAAGGGCGCATCCGGTATCAGCCAGTGCATTGCCATAATCTTTTTTATTAGCGGCAACAATCAATACCGGCGCCTGATAGAAGAAAGTATAGCCATCTTTTTTGGAAGCCTCGACTGCATATTTCAGCGAAACATAGGTATCCGGTCCCACTTCCATTTTGGACAGCGCATCCTTCACTACAGCAGTGATCTCTTCGTGTACTTTTTTATCCGTAATAACGATCAGATGCGTTGTCTGACTGTTGTGACCACTTGGCGCATATCTCCCTGCCTCAATGACCTGCTCGATCAGCTCGCGCGGTGGCATTTCTTCTTTATATTTTCTTGTGCTTCTTCTGGTTTTAATAGCTTCTAAAGCATCCATTTCGTGTTCCTCCTTTTTGATCTGCGCCTTCATCCTTCGTCAAGCTTCTTTGCTGCTTCCTGCATCAGGCTGATGATCGGCAGGTGTTGTGGACATACGCTCTCACATTGCCCGCAGGCAACACAGTCTGCTGCCCTGCCGTTTCCCGATTTCACCAGTCCGCCATAAAATTGCTTCGGGCGGAATTCCTCGTTATACAGATTCATTGTGTTGATCACCCTGAATACATCCGGAATACTGATATTCTGCGGACAGCCGTCACAGCAGTACTTGCATGCAGTACACCCGATCTGAGGGATATCCATCATGATCTTTGTGACCTCATCCACCACCGTTTTTTCCTCATCTGAAAGGGGTTCAAAATTGGAGAAGGTATTGAGGTTGTCCTGCATCTGATCCTCGTTTGACATTCCGGACAGAATCGTCGTGACTCCCGGCAGGGAAGCAACAAAACGGAATGCCCATGATGCAATGGATGCATCCGGATTTACTGACTTGTACTTCTCTTCCAGTTCCGGCTTCAAACTTGCCAGTGTGCCGCCTTTTACAGGCTCCATGATGATCATTGGAATGTTTCTCTCGTGCAGGATCTCGTACAGTCTGCCGGATCTGACAACCGGATTGTTCCAGTCTAAATAGTTGAGCTGTATCTGAACGAACTCTGTCTCCGGATGCTTATCAAGAGTTTCTGCCAGCAGTTCCGGACTTCCGTGGAAGGAGAATCCGAAATGTTTGATCTTTCCTTCTTCTTTTTTCTGCATTGCCCAGTTGAAGCAGTCCAGGGACTCATAAGTATTGATATTGCCTTCTTCTACTGAGTGCAGAAGATAAAAATCAAAATACCCCGCCCCTGAGCGTTCAAGCTGTTCATTGAAGATACGCTCTCTGTCATCTTTCGTTTTCAGTTCCCACGCCGGAAGCTTTGTCGCCAGCATAAAGCTTTCGCGCGGATACCTTTCGACGATCGCCTTCCCGGCTTCCACCTCAGACAAACCACTGTGGTAAACATACGCCGTGTCAAAATAGTTCATTCCGGCATCCATATATGCATCCACCATCCGGCATACTTCCTCATGGGCAATCTTTCCGTCAGATTCCGGCAGTCTCATCAGGCCAAATCCCAGTTTCGGCATGCTGTTCACATCTATCATGTCGTTTTCTCCTTTCTTTCATACGTCCCAGCTTTCTTTCGTCAATTCCTGCGGGACATATGTTCCTGTTATACAATTGCTTTAGGTAAAACATGCCTCATCCGGTGAAATATTGTTCTTGGGATGAGGCATAGATGTTTCAATTGCTATGAAATTGTGCGAAGCGGCAGCGCATCACTCTTTCGGCGGGATCTCCACAAAGCCGGTTACGGTACGGCCTTCCATCAATGCGTAAAGCAAAAAGCGCCTTGCGTTAAAGAATACCACTTCACCGGTCTCCGGGAAACGGAATAAATATCTTTTGTCGCCAGTTACGACCGTTTCTAAAACATATGTCTCAGGATCAGCTAACACTTCCGGTGCCTTATCCTCGGACGGGTTTCTCATTGCTGCAAAAGCTTCCGGGATCTCCGGCTCCGGTGAAGGTTTCAGGTGCAGTTTTCCATTTGCAAACAACCCGGTCAGCACATATCCGGAAGCAAGACTGAGATCAGTCTCCCATCCTTCCAGTTCCTCAGGAATTGTAGTTGCACCGCTGGCTGCCTTTTCTGCATCCAGCGCTTTAAGGCTCAGATCTTCTGCCTCTTCTACCAGCAGGATCCTTCCTGCAGCCTCAACAAGAAACAGATCGTCGTCACATTTGATCGCCATCTCATTTCCGAAGCAGACTTTTTCGCCGTCCGGAAGGAGCGCTTCTCTGCCGATCAATTCTTCTGTAGTCGGCACGCCGAAAAGAACGTTCTTGCCATCGTTGGAAATATAATCATATAATTTTTTACTCATATTAATCACCTTTTCCTTATCCCGTTCTATCAGCGGATGAACAGGGAACTCTTCTTAGCCAGTACCTCTGTTGCGTCTACGTATACACCAAATGCACCAAGCGTGTTGTTGCCGGTGCCACCCTCACGGTTGGAACCGAAGGAGCGGCCAACATCATGCATTTCATTCAGATTCATTAATATCAGCATGCTGTTGCCGTTTCCGATCACTCTTGCCTTGACAGTTTCCAGAATGCACGCAAGATAAATGTTGTCACGGATCTTGATCGGTGAGCAGTAGTCTTCGTAAGTATCACCCGGCTCGGTGTAACGCGTCTGAGTGGAACCGGAGCGCATATCCGGTCTTCCCTTGTAAACACGGGCGAGACCACGGGCGCTGAAAGTGACACGGTAGTAATGCTCGGTCGCGTAAACATGTGCGATATCAAAATAGCCATAGTTCCAGCTGATAGCTTTGCCCATCAGATCAGTCGTGTAGCCGTGGCGAGTACGTGAGAAAGTACCGTCTGCCCGACGGATAGCACCGAATACATAGTCGATAGATGGGATTCCCGGGAATTTCGGATTTGTGCCCACATATCCCAAAGCCAGGGTCACAAGATCTGTCTGCAGATCCAGCACCAGAGTGATGGCCGTTCTCGGAGTCATAGTCGGATCTTCAAAGTTTACATAGTAGCATTTGTCTGCTATCTTCATGCACTCGTAAGGAAATTCTTTCTCTTCGCCAACCAGACCGAAAGAAAGAACTTTCCGGTCCTTGAAGGTCACAGTGCGGTCATAGCCGTCATCGAAATCCATGTAAAGCTCTTTGCCGGTCAGCTCAAAGCACAGTGGAGGACGAAAGGCGGATAACATTCCGGTAATTTGATTTGGTTTCATAAAATACCCCTCCAATACTAATTATTTACTGTTTTCATTGTAGCACATGTATCTGTAAATGCGATGTGTTATTCCTCGTTCTTTTCAAATTCATAGGTGCTCTGCGTTACACAGGAAAAATGGAAGATCGGACGATCCACTTTCTGAAGGAAAAGCGGTCCATGCTCCAATCCGGCAGGAAGAAAGATCAGTGTGCTCTTAGTAATGACATGCTTCTCTCCTCCAATATAGAATATGATCTCGCCTCCAAGATTATTCTGATCTTCCGGATCCGAACTGAAGAATGCGACGATCTCATCCGCTTCATGAACATGCGGTTTAAAGAATGCAACAGATTTGTCGTCTTCTTCATTGATGAGATACATATTCGGTTTTTTGTACCATGATGCATTCAGCTGGAATGCTCCTGGTGTTGTGTTGCCATCCATCCACAAGACTCGCTTTGCGTAGCGCTCATAGTTTTTGATCGACTCCTCTGATCCCTGCGGCATCGGAAGGATCAGTTTATTGAGCACATATTTCCCATATTCCCCTTCATCATCGTAAAATGCTTTATCGTTTAAAATATCCATATTTCCTCCTTATGATTCTTCAGTTATTACCAATTTTTATAAGTATAGCACGTATGCTATAATCAACTCAACAAATCTCAATTTGTAAACAGGAAAGGAGATACCATATGAACGTAGAACAATTCCCGCATCTGTTTGAACCAATTCAGATCCGCGGACAATATTTCAAGAACAGGATGTTCGCAGCTCCGCAAGGTTATTACCTGATGCCTTCGGACTCTCATCCGAACGCTGATATGATCGCTTATTGGGAAGCAAAAGCCCGCGGCGGTTTTGCCTCCATTTGCGTAGGCGATGCGGACGTCCATACAGCCAGCGGCTCCAAAGGTGCTGATGTTCCAAAATTGGATGATCCTAGTTCAAAAAGTTTCCTGGCTGCTCTGGCTGCTGCCTGCTACCGTCACGGCTGTGTTCCAACGATCGAGCTGAACCACGGTGGTATGTTTTCTTACGGAAACTTAGCCCAGGGCAAACCTATTTACGGTCCTTCTGCTGGTGTGCGTGAGCTTGGCCGTGGCCGCATGGTCGAGATTCAGGAGATGCCGGAGGATATGATCCTTGAGATTATTGACGCATTCGGAAAAGCTGCTCTTTTTGCTAAAAATCTGGGCTTTGGCATGGTCAATCTTCATGCTGGTCACGGCTGGCTGGTCCATCAGTTCTTTTCCGAGAGACTGAACCAGCGCACCGATAAATGGGGCGGTTCTTTTGAAAACCGCGCACGTTTCTGCGTCGAAGTAGTTGACAGTATCCGCAAGTACGTCGGTCCGGACTTCCCAATCGAAGCCCGCATCAGTGCCGCTGAGCGTGTTCTGGCTCCGGATGGTTCC